>CAYIMH010000001.1:0-31201 GCA_964364525.1 uncultured Candidatus Saccharibacteria bacterium
TTTGAGTAAAAAACTGATTTCCGAAGTCATGCCGCCGGATTTGGAGAGAACGGCGATATCACCGCTCTGATAAACCAGCTCTGGCTGTCGACCGCCAATCACCCCGAGTTTTAATTCCCGCCGAGGATTTATCAGCCCCACCGAACTCGGTCCAAGCACCGCCGCCCGATGTCGCCTGACCAAACTCAGAATCAGTGCCGTGTCCCGCACCGGCACTCGCTCGGCACCAATCAGGATGAAAGGCACGCCAGCATTAAGCGCCTCTTCGCAAGCCACTTTGGTCAAAAATGGCGGGACAAACTGGATGCTGGCGTTCACCGGCCCGACGACCGTGAGCGCTTCTTTGACCGTGTTAAAAATCGGCACCCCGTTAAGTGACTGGCCACCCTTGCCGGGCGTTACACCAGCCACCAGTTTGGTGTGATAGGCGAGCATTGCGGCGGCGGCAATTCGCCCCTCTTGACCGGTAATTCCCTGCCCCAACACCCGAGCGCCGTTTGGTAAAAGTAAGTTCATTGATGTTTGCGTTTTCGATAGGCGGCGGCCAAAGCCGTCATTTCTTCAGCTGACTCACTGATGGAAACTTCCGGACCGAAGAGATGGAAGTCGAAGTCAGCGGCCGATCGAAGCAAAGTTAGCGCCTCGTTCACCCGCGGTCCGCCACGCCGAACGACGATAGGGAAATCGAGCGGCCGGTGACAATTGGTCCGCACTCGCCGCAAGCCCGCCAAAACGCCGGAGAGTGTCTCAAAGATGTCAGTGAAGTTCGCCACCGCCCCGACCACCCACAGGCCGTTTAGACCAACCTTATCTAAAACAATTTCGGTTAACCTTTCGACTTTCCCGCGCGACGGATTGCCCGAATACTCGGTGTAATTAGCCGGCGCGCCACCGGCAGTGGCGAGAGAATCAAGCGCCAACAATGAGGCACCGCCACCGGAAGCCAAAATGGCGATGTCGCCCGGCAAATCAAAATAGGTGCTGCCCGCTACTCCGCGATAATCGGCGGCATCAATTTCTTTGGCGGCACGCTCACGAGCCGTGGCCGCTGGATACCCAACGCGGGGCGAGAAAGACCGGTTCGGATGACGAGCGGCGGCAGTGTCATCTAGCTTGATTTTAGCGTCTAGGGCGTACCAATCCTCCCGTTCATCCAAACCCCGGCCAAGAACCAGCGGATTGATTTCCAACAACAGACAGTCTTCTCGGAGAAACAACTCCACTAGAGTCAAGGCCAACGCCCTTGGCAAAGTTTCAATCTGGGGGATTCGTGGCGCGAGCGGATCTAAAATAACTGAATGCGCTCCTCGCTCCTCAATACCAGCGCCGCCTGTCATCGACCAACTTAAAACCAAGCCGCGCGGGTCGGTACTGTAGGACAACGACAGATAATATGCGGTCTGATGAGTATCCAGGTCTTCGGCCAAAATGGTCTCGACCCTTGCGCCGTTAATTTGCCGACCGAACATTCTCTCAATCGCGGTTAGCAATTCTGTCGGTTGTCGAACAACCGTGATTCCCTCTTCCGCCGCCCGTTTACCAGACAATGTTTGTGCCTTAAGCACCAGTGGGCCGGTCCAGTTTGGCGGCGGCGAAGTTGGGTTCAATAATTGACCGCACGGGACGGAAAGACCGACCTGCCGTAAGAGCGCCTTACCTTCGTGCTCGTAGAGAATCACGTCCTCCATTAAATCATTTTGAACTTGTCTCTGTCCATCCGACCTGTTAAACTGGGCAAATCTTGTTTCGAGCCAAACTTCATCAATTGTTGCAAGGACGGTTTTGGCTCCTGGTCCTCTTTGCCATAATTTACCTGGTTTTACTGTTTTGGCGTGGCTGGATAATTCTACCGCTCATCGGACTAGAACTTATTTTGCGTCTGCTTTTGCGTCTGACCTATGGCCAACAGTATCGCTATTCTCTCTATAATTATTTCCTGGTTGACCATCCAGTTTACGGCAATTGCTTCCGGCCCCACGCGAACAATCGGCAGTTGGACTTTTTGATTTGCGATAAGTATGTTTTCCGCTACGGCCCGGTTAATCCACTTAATTTAGCCGCTAACCGAAGTGGGCGAGTTGATTTCTCCATCAACTCGCGCAGTTTCCGCGGACCGGAATTCGCTCCCCGAAAAGCACCGGGGGTGTTCCGGATTTTTTGCGTTGGCGGTTCTACCACTGCCGGCAATTGGGTAAATAATGATGAGACTTGGCCAGCTTACCTAGAACAATTTCTCCAACCGCACGGCCAGCGAGTGGAGGTCATTAACGCAGGCGTCCAAGGTTGGTGTTCCTATCAAGATTTGCTCCGGTTTCAGGCGGAGATCGTCAATTATCAACCAGATTTGGTCATTATCAAACAAGGCTGGAATGAGGAGTTCATTTACAGCTCCCAGAACCTTGGCCGTTGGTGGCAACCGCAAGTTGCTCGCCATTTTATGGAGGAAAAGTACCTCTTTATCCCCCCCAATCCAATCCTTGCCGACACCCACTCCCTGCTCTATTTTATGTTGATTCGGACTTATTTTAAAAACTTTGTCTTTGACAAAAAAATGCCATTTACCAATCCCAAACGCTGGGCTTGTCTCAAACAACCGGACTACTTGACAGCTTGGTTTGACAATCTAGTTGAATTTGCCCGAATCGCCTCGACTCACGACATCCCTTTAAGAATTATCAACGCGCCGCTCCTGACCGACTTCGCTGACACTAAAGACGAACGGGATTTTTACCTGACTCAAGCTAAACTGCCACCGCTCAAAGCCGACTATCTAGCGGTGGCTCAAAAACGAGTGGAAAAAACTCTCAAGGCGATAAATGAATTTATTCCGGTCATCAATGTCGCCGCCCCTTTCCGTCAGCTCCGAGGCGCCGCCCGCTTGCCGCTTTTTCATGACAATATTCATCCCAGCGCCAGCGGTAACAGGCGACTGGCAGAAATTGTTAGCCAGGCTCTCACCCCACTGAAACTTCAAGCGACCAAGTTGCCGAACAAGGCGCGGTTAAGAGAACTGCGCCAACAAGTTGCTTCCAACGATACCGCCATAGATAAATTTATCGATCGGCAGATTTCCCAATTAACCTGACTACCCCATCAATCGCATTTCGGCGAACCAGATGCTTGTCATACTGGTCGGGCATTGTCCCTCCTTGCCACTGCGCCAGCAACTTGTCAAAAGTTGGCCAGTCGGTAACCACCTGCTTGATGTGGTAATGCCGCATCATTGGAATGTTTCTTTTCGGCCAAGGCGTAAAATTTTCAAAAATTGCCGGTCGGCCGCTAGCGGTAACCATATAATTGGCCGTCGTCCAAATCCCAGAAACAACCAGGTCGGACAAACAAATTAATTCGTCGGTCTGAGCCTCGTCACCGTAAACCGCAACACCCAAACTTTCAAACTGACGATAAAAAGATGGGCTGTCCGACGGATGAAGTTTCAGCAAAATCGTGGCCTCGGGCACAATCGAGCGCAGATGAGTAATCATTTGTCCGTAATAAGCCAACTGGTAATCAATGGTCTTGCCGGTCCAAGAACGAAGATGGAAGCCGTGAGCAATAATCAAAATTCTGGTCTGGCCCGAACTAAGACGGTATTTGTGTTCCAGCCGGCAGCGCTCAATCGAGTCCGCGCCCAAGCGTTGATTAAGTTCGGACACGATCTGACTGTCGGCCATACCAACTACCGAGATACGGTCGCGCGGGAAACCGTAACCGGCGGCGTACCCTTCGGCCGCTTGCTCGTCAAAAACACCGATCTTGGCCGGCAATCGGTGGGCTTTAAGATACCGCGGGCCGACGAAGATGAAATCAAGAAGCCAAAGCAAAACGGTCGTCAGTTTAAAATAGATAAAACGGTGGCCAAGAAAACCGGGGTCGGCCCCCTTGACTTCAGAGACAAAAACCGGATCGGAGGAGTGGAACGACCACTGAAGGATGATAACATCAGTCCCTAACCGCGCCGCCTCGCGAACAATGGTATCATGAGGCGGTAGAGTTTTCATTAAAATAACTTTGGCCGGGAGTGTTTCGCGTATGAAGCGGCGGCAAGCTCGGATATGCCGGAAATGCTTCCAAAGCGAGGTAAGGACCGGGAGACGCCAAGTGGCGCGGGCCAGACCCTGATCCAAAACTCGGAAAGGCAGGCCTTGTTGCTGGGCGTAAGCCACCATTTGCTCGCGCCGCCGATCCGGTCCACGAACGAACAAAAACTCGGCGTCATAATCCTCCCGCAGGCGGGGCCAAAAACGAGCGAAATATTTTAACGAGCCGGTATAAGCCGGGACTAGAAACAATTTTGGTTTAGACGAGACAGTCATTTTTTTAGCACATAGAAATGGTGATATTGATTTTCGTAGGGAACAAAGTCCTCCAGGATTTGAAAATGATTCACCAGCACTTGCCAAATCCGCCTCGCCGAATGGCTCCGCCAACCAATTTCCCACCAGTGAGACTCTGGGCCGGTTGGCTTGAAGCGTGGCCGGCGGGGAAAAGGCAGTTTGACCGCTTTTTGCAACCGAGGTAAGAGTGGTAATTTGGCGGAGAATCGAAGGTGGGCTCGGCAATCGGGTAGGCTGATAACAACGTAACGTTGGGCCACCCGCTTAAGTTCGATAAGGGCCTGTTCGAGATCAGCAAAAGGCAAATGCTCCAAGACCTCAAAAGCCGCCACTAGGTCGAAAGAGTCGTCCGGCGTTGGGATTTGGCGCACATCGCCGATTATGTCCGGCCGAAGTTGGTGGTCAAAATCTAAACTACGATAATCAATGGCCGTTCTATTTTTAATATAATCTCTGACCAAACCGCTACCTAGGCCGATCTCCAGCATCGTTTTCGGTGCCAAGCGAGAAATTATTTTCAGTTGATAATAAAAACTGGCCCAGCGGTCAAAGCTGATATAATCGTTAAGCGAGTATTTAGTTCCGGATATTGGAGACACGATAAAAGTAAGACTGTTTATCCTTAAGCAGTTCGGCCGGCGGGGCGTCTTCGACTACTCGCCCCCGCTCTAAAACAATCAGCCTGTCGGCGGCGGCCACGGTTGAGAGCCGGTGCGCAATCACCAAAATCGTCATCCGGCCTTTCAATTCCTCCAGCGCTCGTTGAATCGCCAGCTCTGACTCATTATCCAGAGCGCTCGTCGCCTCATCTAGGAGTAAGATAGCCGGCCGTTTAGCTAGGGCTCGAGCAATGCCCACTCGTTGGCGCTGGCCAGCCGAGAAGCGCACGCCCCGCTCGCCAACTAAGGTTTGATAGCCCTCCGGCAAATTTGACACGAAAGTGTCTAGTTGAGCCAGTCGGCTAGCCGCCTTAACCTGCTCATCACTGATAGCGGGATTAAAGAAACGAATATTATTCTCAATGGTGTCGTTCAACAAAAAGGTATCCTGGGGGACATAGCCGAGATGGGCCCGCCAGGTGGGCAGATAAATCTGGTCAATTACTTGGCCATCCAGCTTAATCGTCCCGGCACTCGGCCGGAACAGCCGGAGTAGTAGATCAAACAAGGTGGTTTTGCCGGCCCCAGATACGCCAATTATTCCGACCAGCGATCCCCGCGCGACCTTAAATGACAACCGGTCTAAAACCGGCGGTTGGCCGGCACCGTAACCAAAGCAGACGCCAGAAAAAACCAGTTCGTGCTCGAAGCTAAAGCCGCTCTGACCGCCCTGGTCCTCACGCCCCCGCCCGACCCCCGCCCCATAACGGGCAACGTCATCGAGATAGGGGGCTAGATCAACTATATGTTGGAGATTGTTTTGCACTATTTGAATATAGCTGAAAATCCGATGAATCAGATAGACCAAGGCGATTAGGGCAGCAAAAGAAAAGCCGGGGTAATAGCGATTGATGGCCGCAAAAATCAACAGGAGATAAAGGACAGAAAACGGTTGAACGAAGACCGTCGACAAGGTGCTCAAAATCGAGGCCCTGATTTGCAGGCGCCGCCAGAGATCGAAATGCTCTCGACCCCGTTCGAGAAATGACGCCGTGGCATCGAAAGCTTTGATCGTTTTCAACCCGCCGCTACTCTCGCCGACCAAGTGAGCCACCTCTTTGTTGATGGTCGAGGTCCGGCGAGCCAGGTCCTTAATCCGGCGCAAAATCGGTCTGACCACCACAAAAAAAACACCGCCAAGCACGAGCGTGAGTAGTGTCGACCACCAAGAAATATTAATCGCGACCGAAAGATAGACCAACAAACTAGTCCCGAGAATGATGGAGTCAGCGATAATTTCAAATAACTTAGCGCTCATACGGACATCCATAATGAGGAGCGTCTCAAGATGACCAATTCGTTGGGCCAGGAGATGCGGCCAATCAGCGGCCAACATTTTGCGTAATAGTTGACCCCGACTATCGTTTTCGAAATTGGATCGGACCAAAATTCGGATATAAGTAGAAAGCAGTAAGACTAAGGATTTCAAGAAAAACAGGGCGGCGATCAAAATCAGGAAAGTGGAAAACTTAACTTCAATCCGCAAGCTGGAGAAAAACCAAATAATCGCCTTGGAAATAATGTCATCACCAGCTGCCCCACCCTGGTTGATTAAAGAAAAAAGCGGGATCAGGGTATTGATACCTACCGCCTCAAAGAGACCGCCCAAAAAACCCAGACCGACCAGTAAGGCAATCTGCAGTCGGTAGGGCCGGAAAGCTGACCAAAACGGAATAGCGATCTTTTTTAATCTGGTAAAGATGTTCATGGGAATTATTTAATCAACTCGCCGACCAGATGGGCGAAGCGTCGGCCCGCATTACCGTCAAAAGGCCCCACAAAGCGCTGACGGAGGCGAGCCCGACCAGTAGTATCAAGTGTCGGCTGATTTAAATAATCTTGCAGAGCCGACAAAAATTCTCCTCGTGACCGAACCACCTTAGTTCCTTTGGTTTTCACAATCTCCAAAAAATAATCACTCTCATAAGATAGCGCCAGGGCCTGGTCTTGGGGCGGGACATTAATCCGGGGCTCAAAGGCCACGTTAACAATTGGCCTGTCAAAAGCAGCCGCATCAAGGGTGATCGTCGAGGCAACGTTGACCACTACCGCGGCATGATAAAGGCTATTGGCAAAACGCGCCATTGCTTCGAGGCTGAAATCACCGGTATCCTTAAAACCAGCAGAGGGATTATTAACCCGATCAAGCGCCACCTTGGGTCTAGCTTGGAGACAAGTGAACTTCTCTTCGTCGCGACGATAACTAAAGTGGGGGCGAATTAATAAAACACTGTTTGGCAAGTCCCCTTTTTCAATAAATTCAGCCAGCAACCAGGCAATATCGGCATCCTCGGGCACTGATTTGCCTTCAGAGGTAAACAGGACAATTTTTCTCTTTGGATCGATGTTGAGCTGCCGACAAAATTGCTCTCGAGACCAGATAAATTCTCCAGTGTAATAATTATCAAATTGCGGGATACCAATAATCTTAATTTGATCGGAGCGATAGCGTTGGAGTGAAGTGGCCTGATCAGCCATAAATTGATTCCAGACAACCAAAAAATCAGCTTTGGCCCGAAAACCCGCGCGCGATAAATTGTCCCAACTCTTGGGCATCCCAACACTCCAGATCCCTTCACGTTTAGCGGCCTTAATTAGGGCAGCCTCACCGTTAGAGGAAATCGAGGTGCTGATGACTAAGGCTGGTGCCTGTTGCCTAAGTAGCTCTCGGAGCCGCTTGACTGGCCGACGTTGACCGAGATAGAGATCCGACCAGCGCGCCAGATCTCTTAACCACACTAAGCGCGATAGCGGACGAAAGATCAAGGAAAACAGCAGAAATCTGGTGAGACTTAAATCTTCGGGCTTGGTCAGGGCTCTAGTACCATAGCGGAGTTTAAGAGCGATAAATTTACTCCAGATCAAGTACTTATGAAGCCCCAGCCAGACAATATCAGCGGCACCATGACTCTCTTCGGTAAACCACTCGAAGGAAACGTTGGGATGAGCAAACTCCAAGCAAAAGCGTTGATCTCGCGCCGCCGGCGTGAGGATAATCAACTGATATTTTTCTCGGAGCAGTTTGAAGAAGTCGTTTTGCAACAAATTACGCACGATCATACTGCGGCCAATAGTGAGTAAGATTTTTTTCTTATTGTTGGTCATACTGGTTCAATTTCTCCTTTTAGCTTGGCCACAATCTGTTCGGCTGGCTCGAGACTCGAGTCAAAAACTAAAACCAGCAACCCGGCAACTGGCTTGGCATCAAAAAACGAGCGCAGACTTTCGGTCTGGCGACCAAGTTGTTGCTGCCAGGCTTGATGGTCTTCAGAAAGTCCGGCGCGGGGGAAACGGCCTCGCCGCCTCATCCGTTCGGAGCGGAGTGGTTCCGGCGCCGAAACAATCACTAATACTTGGCAGTCAAGACAACGCCCGACATAAGTGGCCAGCTCGACCTCGCTGGCTGATCGCTCGTGGAGAGTCAAGAGATATTGCGTCAAGCCACCATCTAAAATAACGGATCCCCGTCGGCCAAGTCGCCAGGCTTTCTCGTTAACCGCTAGGTGTTCGGAAAGAAGAAAAAGTTTATGCCACCACAGAGCCCAGGAGTGAGCCCCCGACCACAGCGTTTTAATCAAGAGCCAAAAAAAACGGCCGGGCGAGCGGGTCAAAGAGCACCATAGATAAAGCCTTTTTTCGGAGCGACCGGCCAACGCAATATACTCTTTTTTTAACCTCAAGGCAAGTTGCTGAGCAATTGTTGTTTTACCGCTACCGGGCGGCCCGAAAAATTCAATGATCATGATAGATAAAACCCAAAATGGCCCCGGCCCGGGCTGACCAGGAGTATTGTTGGACGTCAATTAAGGCCCGACGGGCCAGTTGTTTGGCGAGCTGACTATCAGCCAGCGCGCGTTTAATCCCCTGAGCCAGAGAACTGGAATCGTTAGGCTTAACTAGGACGGAGTTATGTTGGTTAAGAATCTCGCTGGTGGCGGGCAAATCGGTCGCCACAATAGTGGTCCCGCTGGCCAAATATTCAAACAGCTTGATGGGTGAGGTATCGTAGGTGGCGAAATGAGACAGGCGACTCTCGCTAGACAAGCCGGGGTTGGGCTGAACCAGCACATCGGCCGATCGGAGATAGCCGGCAATGTCAGAGTAAGGCTTCCGCCCCAGGATCATCAGGTTGGATCCTTTAAAGCGTTGACGGAAATTTTTGCAATCTTCATCGCTGCCACCGATAAATACGCAGTCGATTTCTGGTAGTGACTCGGCCGCCAGAGCAAAAACGTGGGCCCCCTTCCAGTCGTAAAGGTGGCCAGCGTAGAGAGCAATCGGCCGGGTGGGATTCGACACCAGGCTCTGGCGGATTTTTTGTCGATCAATCGGCCGCCCATAGGCCTCGGCGTCAAAACCATTGGGGGCCACCAATATTCTGTCGTCCTTGATCTTAAAGAGCTTCCGACAACGCTCGGCCTTCCAATGATTAGTCACGGTCAAACCATCAAAACGCCTCAAGATCAAACGCCAGAACCATTGGAAACGATAAGGGAAGCCATGCATGTCATAATAAATTTGATAGCCTAAAATTTTGAGTCCGGAGCCGACTAGGACGCTCCGGGTATAAATTACCGGCCGGCGAGAACCTAGGCTAAAATACACCCAGATAGAAATCGCTAATAATAATTGGTCAAGCAAAAACGCAAAATAAAGCCAGCGCCAAGAAAACACCGGCCGAGAAGTAATTCCTCTCCGCCATAACCACAAGTTAAATGATAACGTATAGTGGACAAGGTCAATCGACGGAAGGAAGGCAACAGAAAATGACTGCGCTGCTCCGTAGTACTCATAGATATTTTTCTCCGCCAGCTGACGAAGGCGTGGGGTGATAAGCCTTAGGTCTGTCTCCTGTTTGCCTAGGGCCTCGCAGGTCTTAACCATGTTAACCCCATAGGCCTTCTCGGTCGGAAGCCGAAGAGTCGAAATATAATAGATGACATTCATTGCTTTTCCTTGTGTCGGACAATTTTTTTCAGTTGGGCATGCAACCTAGCCAATGTAGGAAAGACGCTTTTGAGGCTCTTTTTCCATAAATTCTTATTTTGTTGCCGCAAAAAAGCCTGAACCGGCCCAAGATCATCGCCCACAAAACAAATAAGGGAAGCCTCGTTCGGGATAAAGACGCACGGAGCAAAAACACGGAAATGCTTTTCTGTCCACTGGGAGACATGGTTCTCGAACTCATTGCCATAGAGAGCTGTCTGGTGACCGACTCTGTTGGGGGTACTTATCAAGACATTTCGTCCTACCCGCTCCAGTTCTCTTAATAACTCCAGCCCACGATCATGATTTAGGTGTTCAATAACATCGATCAATAAGACTAAGTCGTATTTATGAGTGATGGTCGGTAACACTGACGCAGCTTCGCCGACATAAATTTTGTTATAAATAAAATCATGGAGCGGGGTCAAGTAGCCCGCGTAGGCCTCCACGCCATCCACCCGCCGTTGCCATTGGCAATAAGCTTCCCTATTTTTTCCTTCTCCCTCCCACAAATCAAGATACTCCCTAGCCAACACCCCATATTTACCAAAGCCCACCCCCACATCAAGAATACTCATCGGCTTAAGGAAGATCATTAGGCCAACGATTTCGTTAATTTGCTGAGAGTGACTGCCGGGCATGAGTACCTAGATTTGGAACTCCATTATGATACAATAGCAGGACTAACTAGGCAACAATATGCTGGCGATCAATCTTCTCTGGGTATCCGCGCAGGACAAAACTGGTGCTTTTATTTATGTCAAGAATTTGCTCGACAATCTATTTTCGCTCGACAATACGACCACCTACCTGATTATCGTCCGCGCCAGAGATTACCATTACTTCAACGCCACCTATAGTCAACCGCCACGAATCCAAGTGGCAATCAATGATATTCGTGTCAATATTACTCGCCACCCGCTTCGCGCCCTGGTCAAATTCTGGTACAAGTTACGACACAATGAACGCAAGATTGAGCAGATTATTGCCGCCGAGCTAACAGAGTTGGCTCAACGGAAAAACGTAAAGAAAATGTTCTTCCCGACTCAAGTGATATATCCCCGTGGTCTGGTCGGTATCGAACATTATGTTACAGTGCTTGATTTGCAACATGAATATCTACCAGAAAATTTCTCGGCCAAGGAGTTAGCCCATCGTCGCGATAATTTAGATTATATCTGCCAAACCGCCCATCACCTGTTCGCTATTTCTGAATACACCAAAAAAACGCTATTGGAAAAATACCAATTACCAGAAAATAAAATCACCGTGACGCCACTGGCCCCCCACGAAACCAACGCCAAAGCAGAATCAATTGATTTGCCCTCGAAATACCTTTTTTACCCAGCCGCCCTTTGGTCACACAAAAATCACCGGCTGATAATAGAGGTCTTGAACAAACTCCGCCTGGCCCATCCAGATCTACATGTGGTCTTCTCCGGATTAATAAAAAAAGTGTCCATAAAAAAAGAGCTGGACGAACTAGTAAAAAAATATGACCTAGTTAATCAGGTACACTTCTTGGGCCTAGTTTCCGACGAGGTCCTAGAATATCTCTATCGGCAAGCGACCCTAATGATATTCCCCTCTTTATTCGAGGGTTTCGGTATGCCCATCTTGGAGGCCTATCGACATAATCTACCAGTCGTTGCTGCCCGCAATTCCAGCATCACCGAAGTCGCTGGCGATGCCACCCTACTCTGCGAAACAAATAATGTGCAGGAATTCACCGAAGCAATTAAGACCCTTTTGGAAAATAACGAGTTAAGAAAATCCTTGATTCCTAAGATGCAATCTCGATTAGCTTTTTTTTCCTGGCAGAAAACAGCAAAACTAACATTGCAACAACTCACACAATAGACGCACCGACGCCATTAAGCTAATGATACATTACGTGGGCTTGACTTTTACGGCCGATCGTGCTAGGCTAAACTAGGAGTGAAAAGTGCCCGATGAAAATGTTCTTTAACTAATAGAAATAGGAGTAAACGCAATGTCAAAACCTCGTTTTCTGGCTCAACCGCTGGGCAAATCACCGCTCGGTGCTTTCGGTCTCGACCTGTGGGTAGAAGATCTGGATTTTGAGGCCAAGCCAACACCCATGGATGATGCGGCCTATTCCCAGGCGCTTTCCTCGATGGTCTTAGTCTGCAACGATACCCTGATCATCGACGCCAAAAGCAAAGAGCCCTTTGTTGCTCGCCGGCGGGCCAAACCCATGCAAGATCAGTGGTGGTATATTGGCGGACGACGACGGTTCGGCGAGGTGCCTCTCCGATCTATGGCCCGGTCTTTTAAACGAGAGACCTCCTTAGATCTTCCAGAAAGACGCTTTCTGTTCTTGGCTACCTACGAATATATATTCAAGGATAGACAACAGAAGCCACAATCCGGGGGCACACACACCCTCTCCCACACCTTCGCCGTTGAGCTCGATCCCAATGAGATCGAGGTGGCCTCCGGCGCCCTTGATCCCAAGGAGTATTATGCCGAACAGGGATTGAGACCATTGGATAGCATCGACCCCAGACACCACGAAGTGCACCCGTTCATCTTCGATGCTTGGGAACGATACATGAGTGCTCGCAAGCGGGGATTGCTGTAAACTTGAATACGGCTCAACAGCCAGGAGGTGAGGCCGCTCTTCGGAGCGGCCTTTTTACTTAAATTAAAGATTGTGCTAATGTTGCGGAGACTTTTATTTTATGAGAAAGAAAAAACGCGCGCTCATTACCGGCATTACCGGGCAAGATGGTTCTTATCTGGCAAAGTTTTTGCTTAACAAGAACTACGAGGTTTTTGGTCTAGTCAGACGCAGTAGCACCGATCCCTTTGGGCGTTTTCCCAAACTGGCAATTGATAGGAAAATTCATGTGATTTACGGAAATTTGCGTGATTCGGCCTCGATCGCTCGAGCGCTGGAAATTGCCCTGCCAAATGAGATCTACAATCTGGCCGCTCAATCAGATGTCGGCATTTCTTTTCAATGCCCAGAAGAAACGACTGAAATAAATTATTATGGTGTCGGGCGACTAGTAAACGAGGCGATAAAAATCATCCCCAACGTTCGCATCTACCAAGCCTCTACCAGTGAGATGTTTGGTAATTCACCGCCACAACAGAGTGAACGAACACCGTTCCAGCCAGTCAGCCCTTACGCCGAGGCCAAACATAAAGCGCATCTAGATTTTGTGGTTAATTATCGCGAGCGCTATGGCCTATTTATTTGCTCCGGGATTTTATTTAACCACGAGTCCCCGAAGCGCGGTAAGCATTTCGTTACCCGAAAGATAACCCACTCTCTGGCCAAAATAAAACATGGCCTACAAACTAATTTTCATCTCGGCAACCTAGAGTCCAAACGAGATTGGGGTTTCGCCGGTGATTACGTCGAAGCAATGTGGCAAATGCTCCAACAGGACAAGCCAGATGATTTTGTTGTCGCCACCGGACAGAGCTACTCGGTGCGACAATTTGTAGAAGCCGCGGCGGCGGAGGCCGGTTTGCCAATTACCTGGGAGGGTAAGGGGGTAAAAGAAGTTGGCCGTGATCCTGAAGGCAATATCATTGTTGGAATCAACCCGGAGTTTTACCGCCCACAGGAGGTAAATTATCTCTGCGGAAACGCAAACAAGGCTAGGAAAGTTTTGGGTTGGAAACCAAAACTGGACTTTGGGGGTCTGGTCTCTCTTATGGTTAAATCAGATCTTCAGAGGGTGCCCATGGAGCACAGCCTGCATTATGACCATTAACTTGCAACGGAAAAAAATCCTAGTGTCGGGCGGTGCCGGTTTTCTCGGCTCGCATGTTGTTGCTAAATTACGTGATTTGGGGGTCAGAAAAAGCCAATTAACAATCCCCCGCTCAAGCACCTGCGATTTGCGAAATTGGAGCAATTGTCTGCGGGCAGTAAAGAATCAGAACATCGTCCTACATCTTGCCGGCCATGTCGGTGGCATTGGCTTCAACAGAGAAAAGCCGGGTGAATTATTTTATGACAACCTGCTAATGGGTATCCAATTGATGGAGGCCGCTCGCCAGGAGGGTGTCGAGAAATTCGTCTGCCTAGCCACGATCTGTTCTTATCCCAAATCCACGCCCGCACCATTCCAGGAGAGCGCCCTCTGGAACGGCTATCCCGAAGAAACAAATGCCCCCTATGGCTTGGCCAAGAAGATGCTGCTGGTTCAAGCTCAAGCCTATCGTCAGCAATATGGTTTCAATGCCGTCACCCTATTCCCCGTTAACCTCTATGGCCCACGAGACAATTTTAATCCGCGAAGTTCCCATGTGATCCCTGCCCTCATCAGAAAAATAGCCGAGGCTCGATTGTCCAAAAAAAAATTTGTTGAAGTGTGGGGTACTGGGCGAGCAACGAGGGAATTTTTATACGTAGCTGATGCGGCTGAAGGAATTATTCTGGCGCTCCAAAAATATGACAAACCGGAACCCGTAAATCTGGGTTCCGGCAAAGAAATTACGATCAATGATCTAACTAAGACAATTTGCCAGCTGATGGATTACCAAGGCAAGATTCGCTGGGACAATTCCAAACCAGACGGCCAACCCCGGCGCCAATTAGATATCACGCGCGCGGAAATCGAGTTTGGTTTTCGAGCCAAGACTGGTTTTAAAGAAGGACTAAAAAAAACGATCGACTATTATCTTAGGGGAAGTTGAGACTCGGTAATGATTTGCAGAAAACGAGCCGCGATTACTTGTGGAGTAAGTTGTTGATTGTAGAGGGCCAAACTATTTTTAGCAAGTCGTCCTCTGAGATCTGGGCTGTTTTTCAAATTTAGAATTTTTTCTGCCAGATCTTTGGCGTCTGCCGCTTTGACAAATAAACAATCCTCGTTGTCTGTTAGTAATTCTCGATTACTAACAGAATCACGAGTGATGTAAGGCAAACCTAACGCTAAAGTCTCAAAAGTTTTATTTTGAATAGTTCGATCTAGACGAGGATGATCAGAAAATTGCCCCAGTGATATGTAACAAGACAACATCTGCCGTCGCAATTCCTCTTCCGACAAAAAAGCGGTGATCAACTCGACGTTAGTGAGTCGGTCGGCTTCAATTTTTTCTTCCACCGCGTGAAGCATGGGCCCCCGGCCAATGAGCAAAAACTTGATTGGCCCGTCCTTTAATAGACGAGCCGCTTCCAAGACATATTCTACGCCAGTGGCTGGAACAAACCAGCCGCGAAAGACCGCCGTAAATTCATTCCGTTTTTTGACTAAATGATCCGGATGAAAAATAGTGTTATCAGCACCGGTAAATAATCTAGCGAGTTTCCGTTTGGAAATCCAAAAGTGTCTCTGGAGAAATCGGCTTTGGGCTTCGCTCTCTACCAACACCAGATGAGCCAAGTGAAAAGCCATAAAGTCGATAAACCAGATTAGGTAGCGACGGAAAGAAAATATGGAGTGGCCGCGACGATCTAAAACTGCGCCTTCGTACATAGAATTAAGGGCATTGTAAACAACCCGATGTCTGGATATAAGGCGAGCCAACGGAACCAACATATTACTGAGATAGCCAACCAGCATTACATCGTAAGAATTCTTAATTTGATGATGCTTTCTGATAAGATTGACGAATTTGGCCCAGAATCGAGGGGAAGAGTCGGTACAGTTAATAATTTTTATCCCGCGATTTTCCAACCCCTTCAATAAAACCGAGTCGCGAGCCATGACCAGCCCGGGAGTTAAGCCAAAATAACAAAAGGTCTTGATGGGAGAGCGGAGGGCCATAGGAATCGATTCAGATAAAATTATTTTCTCGCAACACTCGCCGGATAAAGAAACCCATGTCCGCTAGAAATTTGTTCCGAGAGAAATCCCGGAGCGCCAGGGCTTGGGTCTTGACAATCTCCGTAGCCAAAACCGCTTGGTTTTTCCCGATGGCCTTGGCGATTTCTCTCTCGAGCCCAGAAATGGACTGATCCTCCAAATAAATGCCGGCATCGGGGGGCAGATCAACGCCAGTATCACGGCTAATCAGGGGGTAGAGGCCAGCTCGCATAATAGTTACCACGGCGGTAGAGATTGACTCAGTGGCAGTGGGGGCGATAAAAGCAAAACATCTCTTAATAACCCGATTAAAGTGATCACTGCCCGGATTTAAGTAACCGTGAAAAATAATATTCGGCGTTTCGTAAAGTTCTTTATGATAAATCTTTATAAAATCGGGTTCTTGGTCCACCAGGCCAATGATATTCAGAGTCCATTCGGGGTGGCGAGGAAAGATTTCCAGTAATAGATCAAGCCCCTTTCTGACCGCACCATTGCCGAAATACCACAAAAATTCTCTGGTGGGGGGAACAAAATCATTGGCGGTTTTAATATAAGTGAGAGGTGAAGCAGAAACAGTTACTCTGGTAATTTTATGATGAAAATCTTTAGGAAAAGTACTCTGAACGTGCTGGTTACCGATCAACACACAGTAATCTGCCAAATTCATTAACTCGGCCTGGATATTCTCGTGAGGTTCCTGACGTTTGGGGAAATATAAAACGCCGGGACGTCGTTTAGACAGTTCCCTTATTCGGCTAATTTCTGCCGCGTTATTATAAGTTACCGCACTGATAACCGAATGCCAAATTTTTATTACCCTAGAAAAGGAGGGGGCTTGGGCGACCAAACGATACAGTTCTCCAGTACAAGCAAAAATAATATCGTAATTCTCCCGCGGCACAAAGGTCTTATTAGTATAGTGGATACAATCCACAATGAAACCATACTTGAGAAAAAGGCGAATAATCTGATTACTTTCCCATGGTCCGGTATGATAAGCAAACATCGGATGGTCTTCAGGCAGGCCAGCCGAGCTTAAGGCATAGCTCACTAACACTCGACCCTTGACGGGCCCCGACGGCAGTAAGGTCACACACTTAAAATATTTCCTTTGAGCGGCCAGTGGAAGCCGGTGGCGATACCGATATAAGCCCGAGCGAACTATTTTTTTTAACCCTCTAACTATCATAGTCTATTGGCTACCACAAGATAGCCAAGAGGGTAATCTTGAGACCGATATTTCCTCCCAAAGCGTTCAACTACTTTCGCGACCACTCGATCTAAAACTATGATTAACCTAGCAAATATCCAATGAAGTGGGGAGGGGGAAAAGCGATGAATCATATGGTAACCAGCGCTGAAGGCGCCATAACCCAGGACCGATACTTCTACCTTAGCAAATTTTTGCTCTGCTAGCAACTTCTTCAAGGCTTCTTCGGTAAAACGAAAATAATCGTGGGGGCTAGGATGAATGTAATAAAGAAAGGGAACAACTATAACAATAATCCCCCCATCTTTTAGTGCTCGGTGGCTCTCCTTGAGAAGGGTGGCGTAAGAATAAATATGCTCCAAAACATTAATCAATAAGACCGCGTCAAATTGCTGGTCGGACACTGGCCACGGAGTTTGTTCGATGTCCCAATTAAGGTCCGGCGCCACGTCGGGATTAAGGTTTAAAGTGGTAAACCGGTGCCGCCCGTGGAGGAGGTTCCGGTAAGCAGAGCGGGCATCGCCACCGACATCCAAAATTTCGCCGTCAATCGTCAGGGCAGTCAGAGCGCGGTGGGTTAATGTGCGGAAAAGGCTAACGGTCATATAATTCTTGATTTAATTTGTCGGCCAATTTATCTAGACTTTGGGTTTTAGCAAACTCAATGTTTTGGTCAATCAGCCTAACTCTTTCTCGGTCGGACAGAAACAGGGCCAAACATAATTTATTAGCCACTTCGGCCGCGGTTCTATTGGCAATAATTAGTCGCTCATCGATTTGGCCCCTTAAATTATCGTTGCTGGCAAGGACTAGACAGCCACAAGCCATGGCTTCGAAAATCGTCTTGTCGTACATTCCACTCGGACTCAAATTAACAAAAATTTCGTGCCGATTGTAGTTGGCCGGGGTCTGGTCATTAGGAATGCCCGGCTGGAATTTCACCTTATTGAGCATGCCATAACTTGCCACCCTTTGCTTCAGTAAATTAAAATATCGCTGGTCAACCAACGACGGGTCGCCATATAAACTGGCTCTAAATTCAATCCCTTGATCGTTTAAAATTTTTAGCGCCTCTAATAATAAATCCGGCCCCTTAACCGGCGCTATTCGAGCCAAGAATAAAATTGAATTGGGGTGTCTAGCGATATTTGGGGCGGGTTTAAAAATATTCGTATCAATCCCTACTGGCATTAAGACTGTCTGTTTATATTTAGCGGTATAAGAAAACTTGGAAGTGCAAAATACTCGGTGGCAAAAAGTAGCGGCAATATCAGTCAGCCAACTGCCAGCTTGATGATTGCGCCACAACACCACTTTCTTACCGGTTAGTCGCCACCACCAACCAGCCAAGAGGATGTACTCCTGATTCATGTGCACAAACACTACATCATAATTTGTCCGCTCGCGCCAAAGATATTTATAAAAGCACCAAAGATATTTAAAGCGAGACGACCCTTCTTCTTTGCCAAGCGATAAAACTTCCACATTCGCCGGCAAATTATACTTGCCTTTTTCTAAACAGATCACCGTCAACTTCTCATTATGCTTAGAAAATTCTCCGACCCAACGATGGAAAAAACCTAGGACGGGATTATCTAGATCAATAGCTTGGGTGATGATCAGTAATTTCAACTTAGCCATGATTGCTGATATTGATGCAAGTAATCCGCTCGACTACTGTAAGGCAAACTAATGTCTACCGCTGGCGGTTTAGCTACCAAATGTTTATTTATTAATTCGACGATATTGTTATCAGTAATCACCGTTAGACCTTGATAGTTGGCCTCATTGACTAGACCCACGTCGGTGCTTAGGACCGGACAACCAGTCGCGAGCGCTTCGACAATAGTCCGACCATAACCCTCATAGTAAGAAGTATTGATAAACAAATCGGCAGTTTTGTAGTACGAAATCAAATCATCGGTCCAGGGTTCGAAAACTACATTAGTTTTCAGTTTGGAGCTTTCGGCCTTCAGCTTCAGTCTGGATTCCTCTGGTCCGGAACCAACGACGATTAGACCAGTCTGGAGATATTGTTTAACGACTTCGCGCATCGCTTCAATCGCCAGGCTGATATTTTTCTCTCGTGTCAGGCGTGAGGCCATGAGAATTATTTTGTCGAATTGCGGATATTTTTTACGTAAATCAGTTTTAATCGGCATTTGTTTAATTTTTTCTATGTTAACAAAGACCGGCAAAATAATTGGGACAGCTTTCAGCTTATCGCCTTTAGCTTTTAGGGAATTGACAATGCGTTGACTTACCACTCTAATTTTATCGGCCCGGGGCAGGAGAAAGCTGGCCAGTTGGACCCGCAGACGATTTAAAAGAGATTCCGAGATGAAATGGGGATTGAGAAAATCGGTGTGAATCTGGAGTTGTAATTTTATCTTAAAAAATCTAGCCAAGAACCAAGCCACTAAGCCAGATTCAAAGGGATCTTGGGCCGAAATTCCTTCTACCGGCGGCAAAAGTCTGCCGATTCGCCAAGCATCCCAAATATACAACCAGGAAGAGCGGGAATTGGTGGCATAAAGCCAAATGTTGGGCTCGACAAAAACTGGTTTTGCCGGCAACCTCTGACTGGTCTTAGAAAAAACAATAATGTGAAGTTGAGAAAAAGATGGGGCATAGCCCTGTAGCCGTTGACGGGCTTCAGAATTTGGTCTGAATAGCCCCGCCTCACTCCCTATAATTATGAGAGAAAGTCGTCTATTATTATAATCATGAAAAGCCTGATTTGGTACTTTTTCTATATTCTGAGACTTCATAGGGTATTTCGCTGGCTAAACCGCCACCGATTGATTATTCTTCTTTATCATGGAGTAACCGACCAACAAACTAATCAGCTCTCCCTCTGGAATTATCGCAGCAAACATCTAAGCCGAGCAATTTTTAAGCGCCAATTAGCCTATCTGAAAAAGTACTATAACATACTACCCCTAGATCAGGCCATCAGCCATTTAAAGACTTCCCGTTTACCCCCCCATTCTTTATCCATCACTTTCGATGATGGCTACAAGAACTTTTTTCTAGAAGCTTATCCGATTATTAAAGCTCGGGAAGTCCCCGTCACCATCTTCTTGACAACTAACTTTGTCTGTCGCCGAGTCCCCTTGTGGACGGATCGGCTCGAGTACGCCCACAGTCTAATATATACTGATCGACTTGAGGTGGGAAAGAAAACAGACCATAATCGAAGAACCCAGCTAAAATTAGTCTCCGACTGTGACAAAGAGGTCCAAGTAGCACAAATCGAGCGGGCCGCCAAAGCGGGGCTAAGAGATTTTGCCGGTCCGCGAGCGGTTTATGCTCCTCTGGACATCGAAGATATACGCCAGATGGATACCGCTCCAGAACATCTAATCGCCTTTGGGCCACACACCCAAAGTCACCCGATCTTAACCCAAGTAAATTTAAGTCAGGCGCGCGAGGAAATTCGAGGATCAAAAATTGAGGTCAAGGCGATGGCAAAAAATTTCTCCAATGTTATGAGCTACCCTAATGGACAACCGACAGACTGGGATGATAATATTGAAAGCATTAGTCGAGAAGAAGGTTTCCTGGCTGCCGTTACTACTATACCGGGACCGGTCAGAACCAGTGATAACCTATTTGCCCTGCGACGCTTTACCATGGACCAGACAAACCATTGGCCCTTATTTTTAGCTACCAGTTCTGGCCTACGCGCTGCTCTTCAGTCAATCAAGAGAAAATATGGACCCAGCCGTTAATTATTTTAATAATACCAGCCAACTCTACATCGCAGAATATGAACGGCTTACCCCCGAGGGATATTCTTTCCGGATTCGTCGAAAAAAGGTTTTGGCCCTAATCCCATCCGTATCCCGAGGTCTCGCCTTAGACATAGGCGCCGGCCCGGGTATACTGATCTCAGGACTAGAAGACCTAGGCTATAGCGTGACCGCGACTGATGCCGCTCCCAATATGGTTAGAACAATCTCTAAGCAACACCCCCAGGCTACGGCAATCACGGCCCCAGCGGAACGTCTGCCCCTACCGGACAAAACTTATGATGTGGTAACCATGCTGGGCCTGCTAGAATATCTAAGTCACGAGGATCTTGCCCTGAGCGAGGTCTGGCGGGTTTTAAGGCCTGGCGGATTACTGGTGGTAACTTTTCCTCATGCATACAGCCCTTGGAGATTATGGAACAGGCTGTTGGTCTCTACAGTTGGCATCTTCGGACGTTACTTCAGAATAATATTTGATAAACCATCGGCCGCTATTGTTCATCGGGAATACCGACCCAGGGTGGCCGAGCAACTTCTAGCTAAAAACGGCTTTGAGATTTTACGGGTGTACTTTTATAATTTCAAATTAATCCCTTACCCCCTAGATAAGTTCTTTCCTCTCCTGACAGTTAAAACCTCAGAGTGGTTAGAAAAATTAGACCGCGGCCCATTATCTTTCTTGGGCACCGGCTTTATCTATCTAGCCCGAAAACCCCTGGAGTAGTTCTGACGCGATACTGGGCCAATTATGTAGATGACTAAATTCCTTTACTTTCTGCTGAAGCTTTAAATAATCTTGACCATCAATCATTTGCCAGATTGCCGCCTTAAGATCATCTACTGAGAGTGGGTCCACTAATAAGGTACGGCTACGCAAGAGGCTGGCCAAACCACATTCCCTCGTCATAATCACTGGCTTATCATAGACAAGGGCCTCAAGGACAAGATTAGGACTAACTTCGCTGATAGAAGGTAAGATGACGGCGTAAGCACTGGCTATTTTGTTCATTAATTCGGCATGAGACAGGCTGACTGATTCTAAAATTATATCCGGCTGAAGTTTTTTCACCTCGGTAAAAGCGCGATTTAAAGTTTCCAGATTTTTAAGTTTTAGCGGGCGGCTAGCAAAAATAAAATTTTTCCGCGTCGGTTCTTGACTGGCTTCCTTCGGTCCATAATAATTTTCGACGATCGCTGTTCGAGATAAATCCAGGCCATAGGGATTACGCCAAATTTGCCTCTGCCAGTCAGTACTGAAAACCAATTTGGTGGCGTGGTGAAGAGTCCAGCGAGTGAGTCGAAAAATAATTTTTTCCTTCAGCGACAATTTGCTCAAGTTGGTTTGGTAAAATTTCCTAAGTAAAACTAAGTCCCCAGTCCGCTCGACATAACCCTCCCACAAGAAGTCACCGCCAGTTCGAATAATTACTTTTTTGCGCCAAAGCCGCCCGGCAGCGACCGTTGGCAAACCGACACTGAAAGTGTCCAAGGCTAAAATAAAATCGGCCCGCCAGATTGCCGGTAAAATTTTCAGAAAAAAATAAAGGTGACGAATGCCGGTCGGTAGCTTTTTTTCTGACTTATAAGTTTTTACTGCCACCTCGTGGCCTAATTGTTGGAAGGCCTCGGCCAGATTCTTAGCATATTGTGCCGGACCGCCAATGTCTGGTGGATAGATGCCAGTCGTAATCAGAATTTTCATGGTTTACTTAGAATCTCGGCAAACCTCAACGCCAATTTATCCCAATTATAATTTTCGCTAACTAATTGCTGGGCCTGTTGAATTACCGTCCGCACCGCCACCTCGTTCGCCGGTGCCAAAATAAATCTGACTTGTTCGGCGACGCTCTTGGGATCATTAACCCGACAGAGCCAGCCAGTCTGGCACTTGGACACCAGGTGTCCAAGTGCTTCGGGACTACTTGGACACCTGGTGTCCAAGTGCTTGCCGCCATGTAAAAAATCCGGGATACCGCCGACCGGCGTACCAATCACTGGCAAACCGACGGCCATGGCTTCCAAGAAGGAATTGCCAAGACCCTCACTGCGCGAGGGACGGCAGAAAACATCGGCCCTCTCCAAGTACTGGGGTAACTCCAAACTCGGTTTATAGCCCAAAAATGACACCCTAGAGGCCAATCCCAAGCTCTCGACTAGACGCTTCAGCGCCTCCTCTTCCTCTCCCGCCCCCACAATCTCCAATTTGACGTTATCGGACAAAAAAGTCAAGGATTTGATCAGATCATCAATGCCATTCTTTTTCACTAAACGCGAAGTAGTAATAATGATTGGATCAGCCTTTAGCTTACCCGCCTTGTCGTCGGGCAGGTAGCTTTTAGCTTTTAGCTTAAATCTCTCAAGATCAACTCCATTCGGCATAACCGTAATTGGACAAGTCGCGCCCATTAGTCTCGCCCATTTTCCCAAATACCGCGAGATCACCTGGATCTGATCGGGCAACCTAAAAACACCGAGCGCTTTCGGCAAAAATAATTTTAAGCGGTAGCTTAGAGAATCCAGATCGTCGCCTTCTTGCAAAGTCAGCAAAAAAGACACGGTGGGAAATATTTTTTTAAATTTGGCTGCGGCCATTCCCGCCTGATTGGCCATCATCCCCCAGATCAGATCATAAGGTCGAAGTTGGTGACGGCGAGTCGCCCACCGCGCCGCCCGCCACGGGAAAAGATATTTCCCCCAGAAACCGCCCGGCAGACGGAAAACTCGGACATTGCCGACCATTTCTTCAATAGCCTGACTATCACCCAAATTGACCGTCACTAATTCCCAATCATATTGCGGCAAGCGATCGGTCAGCTCGCGAATGGCCACTTCAGCACCACCCACCCATGGGTAGTAGGCGAGAGAAAAAATTAATACTTTTTTCTTATTCATCTCCGTTCATACTTTAATTAGAATTACACTTTCAGCAAGCGTCGAAGATCATCCTCGGTCACTTCACCCTTATTACTCGGAGTGGGCGGAGTAGAGGGAATAGGTGGCGGCGGAGAGGACGGTGGCGGCGGAACCGATTTGGGCACATTGAAAGTCTCCCGCGGTGGCAAGGCGGCCTTAAGCTCCGCCTGCACCGACTTCAAAACATCGCGTAAATCGGCAGAGTGTTTACCGGTACTTTTTTCTTTTTCCTGTTCAGCCTTGTTCTGTAAAGTTTTCAGCGAGAGTGATTGGGCCTCACGTGGCGGGCTTACCACTTTAGCCAGAGGCGATTCTGGTGGAGGGAGTGGTGGCCGATTAAGCACTGGCGTCGTTTTGGTATTAATTACCGCCTTGGCCATTGCCTCGCGCATCCCGCCACTACGAGGCGGAGCCGGTCGCGGCGACGATGTTGACGCGCGCGGTCGAATCTTATTCTCCTCGTGCCAGCGGTTGATTTCAGCTTCCACCACCTCCCGCCCGTGAGCATAATTTTTCCGTGAAGCGGTGATAATTTCCTCCCGATGCGAAGGCCCCCCTTGAGCAATCGGCCCCATCCCCCGCGCCGAGAAGGGTTGCGAACCGACACCGTTGATCATCAGCGTCAAATACATTTGGTAGAGACCCAGGTTGACCATGTCCTCCTTCATAAAAGTCGGACCAAAAATCTTTTCGAACACCTCGGCGTCGAAGGGACCGACACGATAGGAAATAATCGAGCCGACGTTACCGAAGACAGCCGCCCGTACCTCCTCCGACATTTGTTCGATGTATTGATGTGCGATCGTTAACGATAATTTATATTTCCGCGCCTCGGACAGAATGTTGGCAAATGATTCATTGGCAAAAGACTGAAATTCATCCACGAAAAAGTAGAGGGGCGGTAGAGCGCGCAAGACCGCCGGCGCGACGTTGGCTCGCGACATCGCCGCCAAATAAATTTTGGTAATAATCATCGAGCCGAGCAAATTAGCATTGGACTCGCCCATCCGCCCCTTGGACAAGTTGATAATCAGAATTTTCTTATCATCCATCACCCGACGAAAATCGAAGGAGGACTTGGGCTGGCCGATAATATTCCTAATGAGAGGGTTGGCCGTGAATTGACCGATCTTGTTCTGAATCGCCGGTACCGCCTCGAGCGCCATCCGCTCGGTATAATTGGCAAATTCGTCCACCCAGAAGGAGCGGACGGAGGGGTCAGTGATATTGGCGACCACCTTCTGGCGATAATCTTTATCAGACAAAACCCGATTGACTCCAAGCAGGGTGGAGCCGGGAAATTCAAGCAGGGCGAGGAGAGTGTTCTGTAAAATATATTCCATCCGGGCTGACCAAGCATCGACCCAAATCTTCTTGAACGCCGACATCAGACCGTTAACCACCAAGTGACGCTGATCCTTGCCGATATCTTCCATCACATTAAAAGAGATGGGGTGATCCAAATCAAAGGGGGCAAAATAGACCACATCGTTGATGCGCGAGGCCGGCACATAGTCGAGCAACTTCTCGGCCGTGCCACCGTGTGGATCAATAAAGGCCACCCCGTTGCCATTCTGGATATCCTGGATCGCCATATTCTCGAGCATGGTGGACTTACCCATGCCCGTCTTCCCGATCACATAGACGTGCCGGCTACGATCCTCGCTCTTGATGCCAAAGCGCGTCCGCTTGCCGCGGAAATCGGTCTCGGCGAAATAGGTGATGTCCTGGGGGGTCATTGACCTAATTGTATGACTTCCGGCAACTTTGGGCAAGAAAAAAGAACCCACGCGCTGGGCGACGGGTTCTCAATGAGATCAATGATTCCAATCTACAAATACAGACGCATGGCGTCGCCGGCGGTCTCAAAGCCAAATTGCTCATAGAATCTGGACAAATTCCGTTCGCAACCCAAAACGACCTTGTAGCACTCGCGTCGCTTGGCCTCGGCCACCGCCGCGCTGACTAGAGTCGAAGCAACGCCCCGCCCCTCCCAGCCACGGCATGTGACGACATCCTCGATGTGAGCGGCAACGGCACCGCCGCGAATAAATTTCTGCTCGAAGAGGACAGTCACCGCCCCGACAATATATTCCCCCACCACTGCCACCAAGATAAGATGATCGGGATTGGCGGTGATTTTTCGGAAAATCGCCAAGGCCCCGTCTTGGCTCAAATTCCCCACCGGCTTCAAGTTCTCCAAAGCATCGAGAAAACCCCGGAACAAATCGTCTTCTTTCAGCGGTCTAACCAACATATACATACCGACTCCTTTCTGGTATTTAAGGACCAAAAAAACGACCAACGCCGCCTAAACTTATAGCACAGCGACTACTCCGCTTCAAGCGCTTCGCGCGTATATCTATTCGACGGCGCCCAGAGCATCCAGCTGGTTAGACCAGCATCATAAGTGGCTTGGATTTGCGCGCGAACTTCGGCCGGACCGTAATTGCCGCCGTAATCAAAGTCCTGGAGCCAGGGGCGGATTTTATTCTTATCGTAAACCGGCTTGGCGTAGATCGCCGGCGTAGTGGTGCCCATCCGCGCATGGGCCGCCGCCGCGACCGGCGTGGTGCTGGCGGTCGTTCGCGCCGCCGCGCTGTCCAGCGCTAATTTAATTACTTCGTAAATATGCTCGTTGGGATTGCTCCAATTATTGAAACCGCGGGGATAATGTGAAGGGTAAATCATCGGCGCGACATAATCGAAATAGGGCAGGGCGCGCTCGAGAACTTGGCCGATATTTAAATCATCGGTATTGGTGGTAGTCATGCCAAAAAGATCGACCGACAAAATCGCGCCGGTAGAATCCAATTGATCGCGGAGATAATTAAAAAACTCTTCTAATTTTTCTGGCTTACTTTTTCCTTCACTATAGGCGAAAGCGATATCCTGCATATTGCCGTCGGAGGGATAGCGCACGTAGTCAAAATTCAATTCGTCGAAACCGAGCGCGTAAGATTCCTCCGCCAAGGTAACGATGTAATCCCAAAAAGGCTTGGCCCCCACGTCAATGAAGGCCAAACCTTTTTTATCTTTCCACACGCCGCCGTCACTTGTCCGCTTAACCGCGAGCTCGGGGTGAGCGGCAGTATAAAGCGGATCCTGAAAAACAGTGATCCGCCCAATGACATAAATTTCTTTACTGTGCAAATGAGCGACAAAATCCTTCATGTCCGTAGCGCCGCATTTATCCGAGACGTAGGGCGCGAGGGCCAGTGTGTCGGTGGGGAAAGCAATGCCTCCAGAATAATCTTTGATGTCAATGATGACGCTGTTTAGTTCGGTCTCGTCAATTAATTTGACTAACTCGGCGCGGAAGGAGGGCGTCCCGGCCACGCATTGAGTCATGTAGATGGCCTTCAACGGTTCGGGTGTCGGCCGGCGAGCGACCAGCGGCGGTAAAGCAGGAGCAACAGCGTCGTTGGCCGCCGCCGTATTATTGCTAGCAACGGTGTAGACGAACGGTGCCGATAGAACCGGCCAAACAAAAAAGACCAGCCAGCCGAGGGCGGAAGCCGACAACAAAACCACCACCAAGTGTGGCCACCTAGCTTGGAGACATCGCTGATTCATCACCTTTAAGATCTGGAATCTTGGGTGCCGGCGACCGGCGACCGCGAACGCGCGCCAGCGAGAATAGGACAATAAGCAGAGCTAAAAAGCTAATCAGGCCCGCCCGTAATTTCTCCGGCAGACTCAACCAGGGCAGGATAACCACCAGTAGACCGAGGAAAAAATTATTCCAATTTTTAGCTTCTTGGTTATACATTCCGTTAGCAAATTAGGGACACGAAAATTATACCAGACTGTCGCCAAGACGCGAAATATCGCCGGCGCCAAGGAGAATAATCACCTCATCCGCCACCGCCACCCGCTTTAAATAAGAAATAATTTCAGAGAAAGAGGCGAGGTGGCGCGCCGTTTTACCAGTCTGCCTTATCGCCGCCGCCAAGTCCACGCTGCTGACCCTGGAATCCGGCTTCTCTCGCGCCGCATAAATATCAGTAACAATCACTTCGTCAGCGTCAGTAAAAGAAATGGCGAAGTCGGCAAACAAGGCCCTGGTCCGGCTATACAGATGGGGCTGGAACACGGCGATAATTTTTTTACTCGGGAAGGCTTCACGCGTCCCCTGGAGAGCCGCTCGAATCTTCGGCGGATTATGGGCGTAATCGTCGTAGACTAAAGCGCCGCTTGACATTCGGCCAACAAACTCAAAACGCCGCCAGACACCCTTAAAATGACTGAGGGCCTCGAGCGCCCTAGCCGGAGCTATTCCCAAAGCTTCGGCCGCCCCGAGCGTCGCCCGAGCATTAGCCAGGTTGTGGCGTCCCGGCACCATTAACTTCAACTCATCGCTCCGACCCGCCAGCGCCGAGTAATCAATCCGCTTAGCCGTAACCGCTTCGATCACCGGCGCTAGATTGGCTTGAGCGCCGTCATAAATCACAAACCCGTCGGCTGGCACTTTAGTGGCCAGCGCGACAAAAGCTGACTGGATATCAGCCAGGTCATGATAATAATCCAAATGATCAAGATCAATGTTGGTAATGACTAATACTTGCGGCGAGAGACTAAGAAAGGCGCGCTGATATTCGTCCGCCTCGACCAACAAATAATTCCGACCGCCGGCTCCGAACCTCGTCGAAGGGGCGATAAAATTAGTCAGCTCGGCCGTCGGGCCATCTAAGAGTAGCGCCCCCACCACCACCGTCGGGTCAAGACCGGCCTCCATCATTATTTTGGCCAGCATCGCGGTCGTCGTGGTTTTACCGTGCGTCCCGGCCACCGCGATAGTGTAATAACCGCAGGCAATTTCCCCCAAAACGGCCGGATAAGATTGGAGCGGTAGGCCTAGTGTGCTTAATTCTTCTAAGAATTCCGGCGCCGCCACCTTAATCGCATTAGAATAAACAATCAGATCAAGGTCGCGTGGAACCAACTCCAGACTCTGGCCGATATCTACTTTGATACCAGTGCGCATGAGCATTTCGGTAATCTTAGACCGATTCTCGTTGCAACCGCTAACCCTTTTGCCGGCCACCAAGAACAGACGCGCCAGGGCCGAGATACCAATGCCGCCGATGCCGACGAAATAAACCCGCTCCACTCGAGTTAAAATATCACTCATACAGTAGCGCCATTATAACGCGCTAGTTAAAACCAAGTGAGATTGACAAGATAACCGCATTGTGCTAGCCTAACAATTAGCGGTGATATTGGGTCACCTCAATTCGAACAATAAACAGGAGACCAGTGAGTGTATAGTAAAAAAAATTTGCGATACGTGGTTTGCGTTCCTGACGGCCAAGGCGGAACGATTTTTCAGACTAGCAATAAACTCCCCCGGGGTGTTAGTCTCGATCTCCGAGCGGGAAACTGGTCGTTCGACGGCGGGCTATTCACCATCGGCCACGGCCTACGAGTGACTGATGACGATGAGTTCTTGTTTGGGCCAGTCTTTGTTTATGACTCGACAGTGGAAGAAGAATGCCGCGCCCGCCAGCAGCTGATCAACGACAAAATCGAGTATAACCGGGCCGTTACGGTTTAACTAAGATCATTGTTCAACAGCACCCCGACCTCCTGGCCTAGAAGCTTGGAGGTCTTTTTATTTTAATTTCTTGACTAAGCCAGCAAATTTCTCCCCCCGGTCAAATTCGTTTTTAAATAGACCAAAGGAAGCAAAACCGGGGCTAAAGAGAATGGTGTCACCGCGCCTAGCTGATAAGATCGCCGCACTTACCGCTCGGCGCAAGTCAGTCGCATCAATAATTTTAATTTTCAAATTCTGAATTAGAGGTTTCAACTTCTCCGTACCAGCCCCGGGCAACAAGATAAGCTCTTGGCAATATCTAGAGAGCGGACCAACCAAGTCGCCGAGAGGCAAATTTTTATCCGCGCCACCGGCGATTAAAATCACTTTTTTCTGCTGACCCAGAGCCTTCAGGGCTGCCAACAAGGCGTCGGGGGTGGTCGAGGTGGTGTCATTATAAATTTTTACCCCCCGGACCACCCGCAACCATTCCAAACGGCCGGGCAAACCGACAAAATTCTCGACGACCTTTTTCACCAACTTTTTATCTAGGCCCAAGATCTCGGCGACTCTTATTGCGCAGGCAATATTTTTGTGATTATGCTTACCGAGTAATTTTATTTTCCAATTCTTTGGTACTACTGTCGTCAATTCCCAACCCCGGATCGCGTAATCACCCGGCTGTTGCCATTTGAAAATGTTTTCCTTGTCGGCCCAATATCTAGCCATCGCTTCGTTGGTGGTGAGCGTCGTTGAACCATAATAATTTAAGTGATCGGTCATAAAGTTAGTAAAAATAGCAATGTGCGGACTGATTTTTGCCTCCCCAAAACCCTGCAATTGCCAAGAATCCAACTCGAGTACTGCCCAATCCCCCGACTTAACTTTTTTTAACAAGGCTAGAGTCGAAATGCCCTTCACGTTGCCACCAAGCCACACCCGACGACCAGATTTTTTCAAAATCTCATAAATAAGTTGCGTCGTTGTGGATTTGCCCCGCGTGCCCGTGACGCCAATAATCTTAACGCCACGTTCCATCGCCATCTTGGCAAACAGAGCCACGCTGGTGATGACCGCCACGCCCGTTCGTCGCGCCTCGGCCAAGTACGGCGAATTAAGCGGGGTATTGGAAGTTTGAATAATCAGATCGCGATGATGGAAATCGTCCAAACGATGTTGGCCTAAAATGAATTTGATGTTTTCATAATTTTTAATCGGCTGTAATTTTTTCAATGACAGCGCCAATTCGTCTTTGGTCTTTAGGTCCGTCACGATTAAACTCGCCCCCGCCTCGGCCAAAAACTGGGCATCACCAACGCCGCGCCCCAGAAGACCCAAACCCATGAGCGTAATTTTCTGACCGGCAAAATAATTTCGATCGATTACCGACTTCATAAAGTTAATAAGCGGGCCGATAAGACCGGAGCAAAGATCAATCCGACTACCAGTGCGACCAAGCCGAGAACGGCACAGGCGCGCAGCCAGCGCCGGCGCTTCAGATCATCGCCGCTGGCCACTTCGACCTCCGGCTTCAATAACTTCAACCGCAAATAAATTTGAAAAAAATAAATTAGGCTAAGTGGCGAAATCAGCAACGCCGACACTATCACGCCGAGGAATTTGCTAATCAGAAATGTCGCGCTAGCCACCGGCAGAGCCGCCGCCAAGAGCAAGAGCAGGCGACCAAAAATTGACCACCAATAATGTTCCACGTACGCCCAACTTGCCACCAGGGTCGAGAGGCCGCGCGTCTTCTGGTCAATCAAGATAAACAAGGCGAGCGTCAAATAAATCATCCAGACCAGACCGGGAATCGCCAGAGCCACCAGGCCACCCAACACCACCAAGATCAACAGACACGTCAACCAGATGAGGGGCAGAAATAAAACTAAAGCCCGACGATAAGCGACGCCACAAGTCAGCTCCGCCGAGTCGCCCTCGCTAACCAACAGGCTAATCAGCGCCGCCTTAGCCAGCAAGGCCGCAAGTAAACCTAAAATGAGCGCG
>CAYIMH010000002.1:0-17904 GCA_964364525.1 uncultured Candidatus Saccharibacteria bacterium
CCTCAATAGTGGAAATATTGACGTCGGGCGTATTGAGAATCTCCATTAAAGTATAGAGCGTCGTCGTCTTGCCCGAACCGGTCGGGCCAGTGACCAAGAGCATGCCCGTGGCTTGATTAGTGGCCCAGTGCGCCCGCTCCAATCCCTCGCCGTGAAAGCCGCCTTCCTCGAGAGTTAGCCCGCGCGAGTTCTCGGGCAAGAGACGCATCACCACCTTCTCACCAAAGTAAGTCGGTAAAATAGAAACGCGGAAAGACACTTTTTGTTCTTCATTCTCAATCTTGAAGCGACCGTCTTGCGGTAAGCGCTTTTCGTCCAGGCGGAGATTGGACAGGACCTTGAGTCTGGCGATGATACCGGCCGAAGCGTTCTTGGGCAAAATCATCGCATCATGGAGAAGGCCGTCTAAGCGGTAACGCACTACCACCTCGTGTTCAAAAGTTTCAATGTGAATATCCGAAGCCTTCTGGACAATGGCGTGAGAAAGCAGAGAATCGACGATGCGCACCACCGGCAAATCCTCGGCCATCTTCTTGAGCTCGCTCTCGCCCATTTCTTCGCCCTCTTTGTCAGCCGTCGCGCGCAACTTCAGCGCCTCTTGCTGGACAATATCACCAAACTCGGCCTTGAGACTCTTTTGATACTGGAGGAGCGCGTTCTTGATGGAAACCACGTCGGTCAGGCGTGGCAACACCTTAACTCCGAGACCCTTCCGCACGAAGTCAATGGCCTCGAAGTCCTCGGGATCAAGCATGGCCACCTCCAGCCCACGCTCGCTCTGCCGAAAAGCGACAATATTGTGCTTGCGGGCCACCGGCTCGGGAATTTTGAAGAGAATGTCCCGTTCAATCTTCTCTTTTTTTAGATCCACAAAGGGAATGCCGAGGATGTAGGCCTTGGCCCGACGAAAATCATCCTCGCCGATCTTACCACTAGAAACCAAAACTTCTTCGAGGGTTTTGCTCTTAGCTACCGCCTCGGTGTCCGCCGTTTCAATATCCGTCTTAGAGATTAGCCCCGAGTCCAGCAAAAAACTTTTCAAAGCTTTAGGATCAATCCACATGGGTTAAGTATATCACTAACCCACTATTCGTTATATACTGGGTGTATCATGAAAAATAAATTATTGTTCTTGGGGAGCAAACATTAATGTCAAGGTTCAACCTTGACATTATCGCTAACTCGCTCACTTTTTCTTTTGGCTGGTTTTAGGTTAGGATAGAAGGATGATCCAGAAAATCTGGTGGCCAGTTTTGGTGGGCATTTGACTTTTGCCACTGGCGCTTATCCGCCAGCAATCGAACCGTTAGCCAGAAAACTTAGGCAAATCAAAAACGAACTAGTTCAAAAATTCCCGTTGCCGCGGCCATAATTTCTGCGAAATGGACCCGGCAAGGTCTCACCTTGCCGGAGGCTTACTAATTTTTGATGCAGAAATTGATCGCAATTGAGGGAATTGGGTGGCTGTGAAAGGGACTAGCAGCAGCAACAACAAGTGTCGGCGCACTGGCCGCCCACACGCCCTCTGAGTCAAGGCTTTTAGAGTAATCCGTTCCAGTTCTCGGGGCAAAGCTTAGTTCGCCCGGGAGATGGGTAGCGTCGGCACCAATCACGAATCGCGCATCGAAACTAATGTCTCGTCTCCAGCCCATAGGACAAGTGAGGTTTTTAGTCATAACAATTGAGCCGGCCGGGAAACCATCAACGCCACTAGGTCCAGCGGGACCAGTAGCCCCGTTCGCGCCAGCCGGACCTTGGACTCCCTGTATGCCTTGTTGGCCGGTCGCTCCGGTGAGACCAGCCACTCCGGTAGGACCGATGGGGCCCTGCGGACCAGCGGGGCCAGCTATGCCAGACACCGTACTCAAACACTTACCACCACCCTGGTCAGTACAAACATCGCCACCGGTCGCCATAATTTTACCGGCCACTTGGAGTTTTGTCTCAGGACTCGCTGTGCCAATGCCGACGTTGCCGCCGCTAAAAGACAACCATGAGGGATCAAAGGCCCCCGGTTGTCCGGGTCCAAAGCCGAAGACACTGGAACTTTGTTTGTAACCCAAGCCAACCACTGCATTTCCGCTTCTAACAAAAGATAGAGCAGAGGCGGTACCGTTTGCGGCCGCGGTAGTGATCTGCAAAGAACCGTACCGGGTGGGATCACCACCAGCGCCATCAGCCACCTCCAGTTTGGCCCCTGGATTCGTGGTGCCAATCCCCACATTGCCATCCGCGGTGACACGCAAGCGGCTAGTATCTCTGGTCTGAAGAGTCACCCCGCCGGCATCTTGGGCGGTCAAAATTAAATCAGCGGTACCACGATGGGCAATAATAGAATTAGCGTTGGGTCCAGTGTTGTCTCTAATAATTCTCAAACCATAATCGCTGTAAGTATCATCACCGTGGAAATCAACGAAAGAGTAGCGGTTGCCAGAGGCGTTTTGGGTTAATTCTAGAGTGCCACTATTACTGATATCGCCTCGAACGTCCAGTTTAGTCCGTGGATCAGTGGTGCCAATGCCGACGTTGCCGGCGCCCTTTGGCATAAGCAGAATATTTTGATCGGCATTACTGCCAACGGCTTCGATGCGGTTGTAGCCAATGCCAATGCCTTGAGTAAGATTGTCGGCAAAGAATTGACCGATGTCGGCAGTAACATTGTTGTTAGGACTCTTGACATAAAGTTTAGCGCTAGGATTCGTCGTGCCAATGCCGACGTTGCCCCCGGCGGCGATAGATAATCGGGGAGTACCCCAACCGGCATTATAGCTACCGTCCTCGCTAATGCCAAAGGTTCCTACACCGACGCCGTTGAGAACCCCGGCGGTCCAACTTTTCACTGCCCCCTTGGTAAATTCTATCTTTGGCCCATCACTATTGCCGGTAGATTGATAGATGCGCAGGGCGGTGCCGTAGGTAGAGGCACCGTCGTGATTTATCTGGAGTCGGGCTTGCGGGTTGGTTTCGCCAATGCCGACGTTGCCACCAACGGTAGCATCACCATTAACGGTCAGCCCACCGGTGGCTCGTAGACCACCATTCACATCAAGCTTCACCCCCGGATTGGGGGTACCGATCCCGACATTGCCGGTGTTTAGCGCCGTCAAGAGGTGTGTGCCGCTACCATAATTGCCATTATATAAACGCAAACCGCGCGGACCATTGGTGTCTGAAACCCAATGGAAATTATCGCCAGCCGTACCACTGCGTCCAATTTGCAAACCAGACAAGTTGGTACTCACGATTGAGCCACTGTCGGCTATCGTCGAATCAACTAGGGCGTTACCCGCCACGTTCCAGCGGGGTAAATAATTAGCCGCGCCACTGCCGGGACCACCGCCGGTCACCGGCGCCATCCAACTGGCCAGACCGGCGGCATCGGAGGTAAGAACCTTGTTGGCCCCGGGGGTACCAGCGATGATTTTAATTTGATCGTTAAAAATTATCGGGTCAGAACCGAGAGTCTCCAAAACCAGAGAGTTGCCAGAAGCGTAGATGCGACCGTCGTAATCTTCCGCGGCTTGAGTTTTGAAATCAATGAAGCCCCCGATGGTTTCGTTGTTGCGGTGAACTTCAATCGAGGCGCCTCCCAATCTAGTGCTCCCGCCCGGACTGCCATTGTCGGTAATGTGCAAACGGGAAAGAGGGTCGGTGGTGTTAATACCGACGTTGCCTTGAAAATAATTTCTAGCGGTGGCGCCGGCTTGGTAGAAGCCATAACCGGTACTTGTTTGGGTGGCATTGACCGCCGTACCGCCAGTTGATTCATTGATACCACCGACGCCGACCAGGCCGCCCTGTCCGGCCACCCCCACACCATTGCTGGGATGAAAACCAAAGATGCCGTAGCTGTAGATTGGACGAAGCGGATCAGAGAGATCAGAGGGATGATCATTCTGCGAAAAAAACTTCAGAAAACCCGTATTCATCGCCACAATATCCGAACTGGCAATATTTCCTAACCCCAGCGAGCCCGGTCTAACTTGGGTCACGGCGCCAACATTCACCGGCGCGTCGCATCCGGGAGAACCGGCGGTGCAGGCCGGGGGAATATCAACCGGGGCAGTCCAGGCGGCCAGGGCGGGAAAAGCGACGAGCAGAGATGGAATAATGACTAGCGTCAATAAAAGTTTTTTTGTCATTAGAATAATTATAATAATTGATTGCCAAAATTATGGCGTTGGCAGGACCAAACTAGAGCGCCTCGAAACGGCGGAGGCCGGGGCAGGATTAGCGCTGGAGCTAGCCGTCGAGATCAAGGTCGCGTTATCGCTAGCGGCACCAGCGGGCAAGACAAGGGAAGCGCGGCGACCGGTAGCAACGGTCTCTTCTTGATCAGAAACAACCAGATCCGCCGACACTTCCGCCGACTGACGACGGTAGAACAACATCGTGACCAACAAAACAGCCACCGCACCAAGAATAATCCAGACCCAGTAAACAGGCACCATTACTAAGTCATCAGTCTGTCGCTCATCAAGCATCATCAGTTTAAATTATAGCAAGGGGTGAGCCGGCCACAACATTGGGCGGCCGAGAGCTGTGGATAAAAACGCCTCCTGATTTTAGATTTCCCAGATATTACACAGGTCGGTTCGTTTGGATTCTTGTGGATTATAATCAATGGTTACAAATTTCAGTGGCATTGCAGGATACAAGGCACGAAAACTTTTATACTTTTCCGGCCAGGCATCTTTGAAATTGTACTTAACTTCATAAGCGATTTTGCCGACGTCTATCACAAAATCAATTTCTCCGCCTTTCGGCGTCCGCCAATACTGGATGTTAAATTCATCCCGAGAGCGTACCAACTGCCCAAAAGCGGCGTTCTCCAGCACTTGTCCTTTGTCGGTTCGTCCGGCCATCGCCTCAAAGTTATTGGTAAAAAAGTTGCGCAAGCCAGAATCATAAAAATAAACCTTGGGCATTTTGGTCATTTCTTTGCGTGCGTTGCTGAAGAAGGGACGGATCAGGCAGATATGGAAAGACTTTTGCATTACATAGAGATAATTGCTGATGGCTGTTTTTGACACCGCCAGCGTCTGCCCCAGCTCATTAGTGTTCACCAGATTCCCCGCTTGCGAGGCCAGGAGTCTGAACAATTTATAATATAGCTCCTCTTGGCGGATATTTCCTTCCGCAATATCTTTTTTGATATAAGAAAAAGCCAGCTCGTTCAGCACATTCACCTTATCTTCCGAACGCGCCAGCACCACTCGAGGGTAGCCGCCGAAGATCATATACTCATGGTAATATCGCGAGATCTTGTCCCGATCGTCAAAGTTGAGTCGAGTCAAATCGGCCACCGCTAACGCCGTTTCGTCCTTAAATCTCAAGAACTCGCGGAACGAGAGCGTGTACACGTTAAAAAGCCATTTTCGGCCGGCCAATGAATCTTTGAATTTCTTATCAATGTAAAAAGACGATGAGCCGGAAGCAATAATTTTAATCTTGCCGAAATATTCGTCGTAGATAACCTTCAAAAAATTGCTGGGGTCGTCTAAATACTGCACCTCGTCAATGAAAATGTGCGTTCGACGGCTTAGGTCAATGTTGATTAACTTGAAAATATTTTTAGGCCCCCCATTCAGGGCGGCTAAGAGTTCCGGATTTTCAAGATTAATAAAATGGCAAACCGCCCCTCTGGCTTGGAGCAAACTTTGGAGCTGTTTGAGGATTGTCGTTTTCCCCACTTGCCGAGCCCCGACAAAAACCAGCGTTTTGTCGTCTTCCAAGTATTTTTCAGCCTTTTCGCCGATTTCTCGCTGATAAAGCATATTTTGGCTATTGATTAAACAATAAATCCATTTTATCCCTGTTTTTGTATAAACGCAAGTGCTTTTTATCTGTGAATAACCCAAAACCACCGGCAATCTCGGATTGCCAGTGGTAATTTTAGGTCAAGGATTGTCCTTGCCGGAGGGGCGGCGAGAAAGCTATTTTTTCGCGCAGGAGATGCTCAGCGACGTTATCGAGCTTGCTGCCCCCACGTTTGCTCCAGTGGTCACGGCCTGATAGCCGCTGGGACAACCCCAGGGAATATTCGCCTGGGCTTTAATGCCTTCAATAACATCAGCAATTGCGCCGGGATTAATATTGTCTAATAAACAAGGAGCGAGACCGGCCAGAGGGGTATTTTTCCACCAGCACAACAATGGCCTTAGATTGTTGTTCGTCTGCTGAAGCTTATTAAAGATCTGCGCAACATCCATCCCTGGTATCCGACCCTTGCAAGGCACCATATAGTCGGGCGTTATTGCGGCGATGGGAATCACGAGAGCGACCGGAGAGAGCGTGAGCGAGCCACAGAGAGTGCCGGGGGGGCTGGTATCGGGTAAATCGGCCCAAAGATTCAGAGCGCCGGTGTCAGGAGCAAGAGACAAGAACTCGCGAGGGTTGGCCCCGGGAATCTTGCGAATCACTTTGAACTGATTGGTCACATTATCCACGCCCCACATCCAGTAGCCGTTGGGGTCATTCTGATACTTGAAGCCGACCAGGTCAGTGTTGGGTACGGTCACGACATTCCTACCGAGGTTGAAATCTAGCGGTTGTTTCCTTTCGGTTTGCGGCGCCTGGAAACGATCAAGCTGCAGGGGGTAGGGATTGTCTGCGGGCTGGACTCGGACACCACCACTGACATTTAGTTTCTTGACGGTGTCAACGGCCATGGCCTCCGCTCCAATCGTCACATTACCCGTAAAATAATTCTGGGCTCCCGCATTTTGTTGTATCACCGCCCCCTCAATGATGGCACTGCCAACCACATCTAGTTTTTGTCTAGGATTGTCCGTGCCAATGCCGACGTTGCCGGTATCACCCTTAAAAGTCAGGCCGGCGCCGAAGTCCCAGTTACCCGCTGGATTTTTATGAGCAAGAAACAAATCCTGTCTTCCGTCATCGGGAGAGTGAAAAAGCCAACTGTTAGAGCCACCGAGAAGAAAATTATTTTCGGCCGTTAAATCACCACCAACTCTCGCGCCACCATTGACGCTTAGCTCTTTCTCTACGTCCAAATAACCTGCCGTGGCCGATTCAGGGCCACCACCAAAACCAACTTTAACACGCCCTTTCCATGGATTAAGATAGAGATCCTCGCCGGTCTGAATATGCCCACGATTGGTCATACCAAGGACACTGCCCATGGTTATATCTTTATTCGTCGTATTCCCCTCATCAGTCACGGCCTGGAGAGTGGGGGTGCCAGTCGGCCCCACGGCCACATCTTTCAAACACTTACCGCCATTTAGACTGGTGCAAACATCGCCTTCGGCTTGGATTTTACCATTGACATTTAGTTTGTCTTGGGGATTCGTCGTGCCGATGCCGACGTTGCCGGTGTTATTGATGGCCAGCGCCGCTCCACCAAGACCACCATCGCCGATGGCAAAGGTGTTGGGATCGGCGGCATTAGTCAGAAAACCAAGTGTCCAAACCTTATTACCAGCGCGAATTAGATTGATGTAAGGATTTTGACCAGCCGGGTTGGTGATGACGAGATTGCCACCATATCCACCATCATCGCCAACACCGGCGCCATGTAGAAGAACTCGGTCGCCGGTGTTATTGCCCGCCGTAGTTACCGCTTGCAGGGTAGGCGCAGTGGTTGGCCCAACATTAGTTTGGCTTAAGCACTTGGTACCGACACAAAAATCGCTCGCTCTGACTACTCCCACCTGTTCATCCGCGCCAATACTCATACCACGACCCCAATCCCAGTCACTGCCCGCGCCACGAGGTGCAATGTGAAGAGAGAGTCTCCCGTCATCTGGGGTATGGTAAATCCAGCTATTACTGCCACCCGAGATGATGTCCCCATTCACTTCCAGCCTCGCTTTTGGATCCGCCGTCCCAATACCGACGTTGCCGGAGCCACTAATAATGGCAAGCAGACTGCGCGGACTACCGCCCACTGGTGTGTTGAAAAAAGCAAAGCCACCGGAACCCTCCCCTTGATTGTTTATGAAATCCGTCTCGCCTGTCCCGCCGGTTAAAGCATTCCATCCCAGATAAGCTCCCTGACGAGTGGTGTTAGGATCTATGTCGCCGCTGGCGTGGATAACACCACCGACAGACAATTTAACTCGGGCATCCGCGGTTCCAATACCGACGTTACCATTCCGTAGATCGAAGTGGGCAAGTTCTCTACTACCAGCATCCCCCGTGGTGGGCGATGACACCCCACGGATGGCAAACCAATCGCCTCTGACGTCAAGCACCCCGACCTTCATGTCCTGATTGTAGTGCAAACGCAGACCCTCTTCTCCTTGGGCGGTGTTGCCGGAGAGAGCGAGAGTAGGATGGTTAGCATTAACGCCCTGGAGTTCGAACCAAATCTTTTTACTGCCCTCGTTGCTGAATTTAGCCAAGAGTTTGCCACCGATCAATTCCCAAGCGCTGTCGGTACTGGTCGCAACTGGTCCGCCACCAGCACTTAAGCAAGTTGGCTGTCCTCCCGCTACCCCATTTAGAGTACATACATCGCCCTCAAATAAGTTTTTGGCGGTTAATCCCGATTGGTAGATGCCGTAGCCAGTACCCTGTTGCTTGGCCCAAACAGCATAGCCCTCACTACTGTTGTTACCACCAAATAGACCAGCGAAGCCTCCTAGTCCGGCGACACCGATACCACCGGGGCTGTTACTGTCAGAAGATCCAAGAATTGGCACGACAAAAGTCGAGGTTGGTCCCAAATTTTCAGCGGTACCGGCACCCAAAAGAGATTTGAAACCGTAGGTGCGACCATCTACCGCGGGGTTATATTTGATATCAAGCGGTCCGATTTTTTGTTGAGTGACGCTAGAAACATTGATTGGCGGCCAGCAACCAACCTCCGTTGGGGCACATGCTGGCGCCGCTTTTTGAGGCGGCAACCAACGTGGAGCGATTTCAGCGGAAACAGCCCCAGCGCTTAAAAACAAAGCGGCCACTAAAATAAGTTTTATCGTTTTCATAAATAATTATTTATTAATTTAAATATCAATTCAACGCACCGCTGGCTGAATTTTTACAGAATCAACCATCCTCTTCCGTTCTTGGGGGGTTAATTCCTCAACTACCCGCGGGATCTGGATTGAGGCCACCAGCGCCTGTCGTTCCGCCGCTGTTAGCTCTCTCTCCCGCTCCACCAACACCCCGCTGGTCTTTAATTGCCAATAGGCGAGCGCGGCGAGAATGATGAGGAGAATGATGACGATCCAAATGACGATTTTCATTGGGCCGGTTGATTAAGGCGCTTTAAAAATTCGGCTCCTTGTTCCGGCGTCATCTGGTTCTTAACTGGTTGGTTAAGGCGCTTGAGAAATTCAGCTTCTTGGGCGGGTGTCATCTCATTTTCCACCGGCTGATTAAGGCGCGCCAAAAATTCGGCGGTTTGGCCGGTGGCCACTGGATTGGGCGCCGAGGCCGAGCCGGGAACAGTTGGGGTGCCTGACAACTTAAAGCGCCCCAACGCCACCACGACAATCACCACAACAACGATCACCACCAACACCACCTCCCACAGAGGAAAACGTGGTCCCACGGTATCAGGAGTAGACATAGCTTAATTTTAGATGAAAGGCGGATCAACCGCAAAATAAAAAAGGCCTTACCTGTGGATAACCTTGACTAATCTGGTCACCTTCTGCTAAGCTAGAGAAGTGAGTTTCCAGAGGTCCGGGCCGCGAGGCGCGGACATTTTTATAAAAGCCGCTTGGACACCAGGTGTCCAAGTGATTAATCCACAATAAAATGCTAGATCTCAAAGCCTTAAAATCAGCCCTCGCCCAATTGGAGGAGGAGCGCGGCGTGCCCCAAGCAACCATCTTAAGCGCCATTGAAGATTCGTTGATAGCCGCCTATAAGAAGGATTACGGCAAGCGCGACCAGATTATTCGGGCTAAATTTGACTTAAATACCGGCAAAACCGAGTTTTACCAAGTCAAAATTGCAGTGGATGAAAATATGTTGGAAGAGGGCCCCAACCAGCCACCCCCCAAGGGGGGGGGGTTATGCCCCCCAACGAGGGAGGGGGGGGCGGGGGGGGGGGCGCCGGACAAGAAGATCCGCTTCAACGAGGAGCATCACATCATGATCGAGGACGCGCGGAAGATTAAGAAGGATGCTCAAATTAACGATGAGCTCATCTTCCCTTTAGAAACTCGTGACGACTTCGGCCGGATTGCCGCTCAAACGGCCAAACAAGTGATCATCCAACGCCTGCGAGAAGCAGAGAAAATTTCCATTTTGGCTGAATATAAGGATAGGATTGGCCAGATTTTGAACGGTAAGGTTCAGAAGATGGAGCGGGGTAATGTCTTTGTAGATCTCGGCCGCGTCACCGGCCTCCTCTCCCGCGATGAGCAGATTCCGGGCGAATATTACCGCCAAGGCGAACGGATCAAAGCTTACTTGGCTAACGTCGAAGAGACGCCCCGCGGCGTCAACCTACGTCTTTCCCGCGCCCACCCCAAGCTGGTGGAAGAGCTCTTCGCCATCGAGGCGCCGGAGATCGCTAATGGCGCCGTTATCGTCAAAGCTATCGCCCGTGAGGCCGGCTCACGAACTAAAATCGCCGTGGCCTCCAAGGATTCCAATATTGATCCAGTAGGTAGTTGCGTCGGCCAGCGTGGCGTCCGTGTCAATACCGTTATCAGCGAACTCGGTGGCAACGAAAAGATCGATATCGTCGAGTGGGTAGAGAAAAAGGAGGATTTCGTCGAGAACGCCCTCTCGCCCGCCAAAATTAACGCCGTCAAGCTAGATGAGGAGACTAATATCGCCACGGTCGAGGTAGACGCCGATCAATTCTCTCTCGCGGTTGGTAAGGGCGGCCAGAATGCGCGCTTAGCGGCCAAATTAACCGGCTGGAAAATTGATATCATTTCGCCGCAAACCCAAATCAATGAAGACAAAAAACCCGATTTAGATATTAGAATTTAGTGCTTTATTAAAGAAAAAATAATCATGAACACTACCTACTTAATTTTTGGGTCCGCGATTCAGGCCATATTGTCTTGACTCTACCTAATCCGCTCGGTTCTACGGGAGCCGCAAGGTAGCGGTAAGCAACTAGAGATTGCCGCCGCCATCCGTGAGGGAGCACGGGCCTTCTTGCGCCGAGAGTATCGTACCATTGCCATTATGGCTATTATTTTGGCCGTTATTTTATATTATGCGCTCGGCTTAAATACCGCGCTCGGCTTCCTCGTTGGCGCCATTGCTAGCGCTCTGGCCGGCTATATCGGCATGAGCGTCGCCGTCCGCACCAATGTCCGCACCACCGAAGGGGCTAAAGCGGGCATCAAGAAAGCCTTTGATATCGCCTTCCGTGGCGGGGCCGTCAATGGCTTCATGGTGGTAGGCTTAGGCCTCCTCTCCGTCGCCGGCTTCTATTACGTCACCGATGACTTGAAGGCCCTGATTGGACTTGGCTTAGGCGGATCACTTATTTCCGTCTTCGCCCGCTTGGGTGGCGGTATTTTCACTAAAGGCGCGGATGTGGGCGCTGATCTGGTCGGCAAAGTAGAAGCCGGGATTCCCGAAGACGACCCGCGTAATCCGGCCGTTATCGCCGACAATGTCGGTGACAATGTCGGTGATTGCGCTGGGATGGCCGCCGATCTCTTCGAGACTTACGCCGTCTCCACTATCGCCGCCATGCTCTTGGGTTCGCTTTTTTTTAAAACTGCTGATCCTAATTTGGTTAAAACCGCAATCCAATTCCCCCTAATCTTGGGCGCCTTGGCCATCATCGCCTCCATCATCGGCTCTTTCTTCGTCTCACTGAAAGGTGAAAAAATTATGGGCGCGCTCTATAAAGGACTCATCGCCAGCGGCATCGTCGCCGCCGGTCTTTTCTATTGGGCAGCCCAAAATTCTTTCACCGGCGGGTATGTCAACAAAATTTTCTACACCACTTTGGTCGGCCTGGCTGTCACCGCGCTCATTGTCTGGATTACCGAATATTACACTTCCACCAAGTATCGCCCCGTGCGCAGTATTGCCAGGGCCTCGGAGGGCGGCCACGGCACCAATATTATCACCGGACTTTCGGTCAGCCTGGAAGCCACCTTCTTGCCGACGATCGTCATCGTCGCCGGTATCGCCGTCGCTTATTATTTCCTCGGCCTCTACGGTATCGCCATCGCCACGATGGCCATGCTCTCGCTTACCGGCATTATCGTCGCCATTGACTCCTTCGGCCCCATTACCGATAACGCTGGCGGCATTGCCGAAATGGCCGGCCTACCCGAGAGCGTCCGCGCCGCCACTGATCCCTTGGACGCTGTCGGCAATACCACCAAGGCGGTGACCAAAGGTTATGCTATCGCCTCGGCTGGTCTCGCCGCCATGGTCCTTTTCGCCGCCTATATCCAAGAAATCGCTGATTTAGGCCGCCAAATCAGTTTTTCGCTTGACGATCACCGCGTTTTGATTGGCCTCTTCATCGGTGGCGCCCTACCCTATCTTTTCGCTTCAGTCGCCATGAAAACTGTCGGCCGAGCGGCCACTAAGGTGGTCGAGGAAGTGCGCCGCCAATTCCGCGAGATTAAGGGAATTATGGACGGCTCTGGTAAACCCGAGTATGGCCAAGCGGTGGACATTGTGACCAAGGCCGCGCTCAAAGAAATGATTATCCCCGCCCTCTTACCGGTCATCGCCCCCATTATCGTCGGTTACGCTCTGGGTTTGGAGGCGCTTGGCGGCTTATTGGTTGGCACCATTATCACCGGCCTCTTCGTCGCCCTCTCGATGACTGCCGGTGGCGCCGCCTGGGACAACGCCAAGAAATATATTGAAGCCGGTCATCACGGCGGCAAGAAATCCTTCGCTCACCAGGCCGCCGTTACCGGCGACACGGTCGGCGACCCCTACAAAGATACCGCCGGTCCGGCCATCAACCCGATGATTAAAATCGTCAATGTGGTCGCCCTGCTCATCGTCAGCTTACTCGTCTAGTGTTATAATCAAAAAATGAAAAACAAAATTTATGGGTTGCTAGTTTTGGCTTGTTTGGCGGGTGCTGTCGGTTTGGCTCGGGCGGAAGATATCTCCCGAACCGCTACCGGCACAGAACAGGGGCGCCAAGAAGCGCGACAGGAGGATAGACAGGGGCGGCGCGAGGACAGACAGGCCGAGCGCCGGGCTAAATTGGGCGAGATTATGAGCCGACGACTCGGTAACTTGGAGCAAATGTTTAAGCTCCGGACAGATTGGCTGGAGAATATCAGCACCAGAATCGAGAGTCGGATGAGTAAATTAAGCGAGGGCGGCATAAACACGAGCGAAGCCGAGAGCAAATTAGCGACGGCCCAGACCGCACTCGCCACTGCTCGCGCCAAAGTGGCTGGACTAATGGATCAGATAGAAGCCGCGCTAACTTCTGACGCCCCATTACAATCTTTCAAAGCAGTTAAAAACGACATCAAGAGTTTGTCTGATGAAATCAAGGCCGTCCATCGCCAATTAGTGGAAGTAATTACTTTGCTCAAGAACGCCATTGCCCTCCGCGACGATAATCGATAAAATAACATCGAGATTATTAATCATTAACCCCGAAAGTTTATGAACGAAAATGAGTTGAACAACCTCGCCACCTCCACCGCCGTAGGTGAGGGCGGTGGCAAAGGCACGATGATTGGTTCCATTATTGTAATAATTATCATCATAATCGGCGCCGTCTACTTCTTCTCCGGGTCGGCCAATGCGCCAACGGGACCAGATGATCAGGCCGCCGGTGAGTCCAATATTCTAGACGCCAACCAGCCCACGCCCGATGCCAGCGACGATCTCTCGGCCATCGAGAGCGACCTCAACGTTGTCTCTCAAGATACCAATACGGAGGTAAACGCCATTGAACAAGGTTTGGGGCAATAACTTAAGGTCACAATTTGTGACCTTAGAAAAAAATCATGAGCAACCTAATACCCCTCGAAAGAATCGAGAAAAGGATTTTGTTAATTCGAGGCAATAAGGTGATGTTGGATACTGACTTGGCCGATCTTTATGCCGTCCAGACCAGAGTTCTAATACAGGCAGTAAAAAGAAACCGCGAAAGGTTTCCTAAAGATTTTATGTTTCAACTTAATCTGAAGGAAGCAGCAAACTTAAGATCACAAATTGTGATCTTAAGTTTGGAGTCAAAAATTGTGACTTCAGGAAAGGGAGGGCACGGCAAGCATCGTAAATATCTCCCCCACGTCTTCACCGAACAAGGCGTGGCCATGCTCTCAAGCGTCCTCCACAGCCAGCGAGCGGTCAAAGTAAACATTGAGATCATGCGCGCTTTCGTTAAATTACGTCAATTACTGGCCAGTCACGCCGGACTCGCCCGCAAATTAGCCGAATTGGAGCAAAAATACGACAAACAATTCCGTGTCGTCTTCGAAGCCATCCGCGAACTCATGACCCCGCCGGTCGAACCGGAAAAGAAACTGATCGGGTTTAAGACCTCTTCCACCAAGCAAAAATAGCCCCTAATTGGGGTGTTTTTGGGGCGACTTGACAAGTGAAGCGGGCGGGTGTACGATGAAAGGCAGAAATCGGGGGTGAAACGTAAGTAATCCCGCCTAGATCAACAGAGGTCTCTAACAAAAGGAGAGCGAGTATGATTACTCGAAAAGACATCGCCACAGAAAAAAAAGAGGTATGCGGCACAGCAAGCACAAGCGTCCGCCGACACAAGGCGACAAAGACAACTGGAACAGGCTCAGGCCAAACTGGCGGTCACGGCCCTCATTGCTAGAAACAAAATTGTGGAGGCTGTCCGTCGCGCCGCCCAATCTGGAATTCTGCCGGAGGTGCCTCAAAAAGCCCTGCGACTGGCGATGTTAAACCTTGCCGGTTGTGATGGTATAAGGGATCTCGGACTAGCTATTGAAATTGCCGGGGTCTTGCGCGGCAGTAAACGGCTTAAACAAAAAGTAAGGGGGAGCTACTTCCGAGCACTGTCGGCAGATGAGACCGACAGAATGCTCTACGCCATGACCGATGGTATATGTTGAAATCTGACATAGCCACGAGAATCACGAGGCCCACAACGAATGGGCCTCTTTTTTGTTTGCCATCTCCCCTCTGGGGGGCATGGGAGGTGATTTGCTTTCTATTTTAAAAATCGTTAGAGTAACGAAACATGATTAAAGTAAATATCAAAAATTTGCCGGATTCAGAAGTGGAAATTGAGGGCGAGATTGCCAGCGAAGAATTCGCGAAGCTTCGGGCCGCGGCCATTGCCACCCTTAATGCCGAGATAAGCATCGACGGTTTTAGAAAAGGTCACGCCACCGAGGCGGCCTTGATGGCAAAAGTCGGCGAAGAAAAAATCCTGCTGGAGATGGCCGAGAGCGCCCTCCAGAAGGCCTATCCGGAGATTATTGAGCAGGAAAAATTAGACGCCATCGGCCGGCCCAATATCACCATCACCAAATTGGCCAAGGGCAACCCACTCGGTTTCAAGATCAAGACGGCCATCAGCCCCAAGATAAAATTGGGAGATTATGCCGCCGCGGCCAAGCGAATCAACGCCGAGGCGGGAGAAAAAATCGAGGTAACGGACAAAGAAGTAGACGACCTGATCGAGGAGATCCGGAAGGGTCGGGCGGCGCAGGCGAACAACGGCACAGAAGCCGGCAAGGTTAAACCTTCCGCAGGAGGTGACACCTCGCCGACAGGGCAATGGCCCGAACTCAATGACGACTTCGCCAAATCGCTCGGTAAGTTTGAGAATTTGGCTGATCTGAAAAATAAATTGCGCGAGAATATCCAGCACGACAAAGAGTTGCGGGCGCGCGACAAGAAGCGTTTGCAAATTATTGACGAAGTAATTAAAGAGAGTGATATCCCTTTGCCACCAGTCTTGGTGGAGAGCGAGTTGGATAAAATGAAGGCCGAGATGGCCAACGAGATCGAGCGGATGAAGTTAAAGTGGGAAGATTATCTGACACACTTGAAAAAAACCGAGGCCGAGATCCGCGCCGGTTGGCAGGACGATGCCAAGCGGCGAGTTAGGACCGGCCTGGTGCTAAATGAGATCGCCACCAAAGAGAAAATCGTCGCGCCGGAAGAGGAAATTAAGAAGGAATTGGATCACCTCAAACAACATTACCCCGCCCGCAACGCCGCAGCGTCTAGCGAGGCGGGCGGGCCCAACACCGACGAGGAACGCCTGCGCCAATATGTCGCCAATCTCATCGTCAACGAGAAAGTTTTTGAGTGGTTGGAGGGGCAGAAGTAAACCCACCCCACAAACAATTACCACCTGTGACACTCGGTGTCTTGCTTGCCTGTCACCGAGTGTCTGATAATCCGAAGCACAAAAAAACGAGCGCCTCCCCCATAGCGCTCGTGTGATAGACCAAGAGTCTCCTCTTCTCCTCTACGGCAACTCGCTTCGTTCGGCCGCCGGCTGGGTTGTTCCTGGTGACGCAGGCCGCGATGTCACAGAAATTTGGCTGGTGTCGGAAACAACTTCGGTAAACAACCCCCAGATAGATGGCAACGGTATTGACCCGGCCGACGTGACTTCCCGCAAATGAGTAGCCAAGACAATGGCCGCCACGACCACACAGCCGCAAGCGCCCTTCGCGAGATTGAGTCCGCGCTTGTGATGCGCCAGGCTATCGCAACTCAAAGCCCAGAACAACAGGCCCAGGGCGCCCACCAACAACATTGCCATCAAGACAAACCAGATATTCATCCTACTCTCCTTTGTCATAGACCTCGGTCGGCAACCGGACGTTCCGGTTATTCCTCCCACAAGCTAGCGCGGCGAGGCCCCATTGTCAACTATTTGCCCTTATGCTATGGTATTAATTATTCACAATATTTAAATCATGTTAATCCCCACCGTTATTGAGAAGTCCCCGTTCGGTGAGCGCGCCTATGATATTTATTCGCGCCTATTGAAAGATCGCATTATCTTCTTGGGCGGCGTCATTGATGATCACCAGGCCAATATCATCATCGCCCAGCTCCTCTTCTTAGAGAGCGAACAGCCGAAGAAAGATATTACGATGTACATTAATAGTCCGGGGGGCTCGGTCACCGCCACCATGGCGATTCTCGACACCATGAATTACGTTAAGTCCGACGTTTCTACCGTCTGCGTTGGTCTCGCCGCTTCGGGCGCGGCCATCGTCCTCTCGGCGGGCAAAAAGGGCAAGCGCTTCGCTCTCCCCAACGCCGAGATTATGATCCACCAGCCGATGGGCGGCACCGAGGGTCAGGCCACGGACATTGCCATCACGGCCAAACAGATTTTGAAAATTAAAGATAAATTAAACCGCATTCTGGCCAAGAATAGCGGCAAGCCAGTCGCCCAAGTGGAGCGCGACTCTGACCGCGATTACTTCATGGCCGCCGACGAAGCCAAGAATTACGGCCTCGTGGACGAGATCATCAAACCAAAGGGGAATTAAACCCCGCAAGAGGGAGACACTGAACTTTCGATCTTGCTGGCATTTCCCCCTTCCCTTCGGGGAGGGGGCTGGGGGTGGGCAGATTAAACTCCGCCAACTGCGCGCGACACTCGGTGTCTTGCTTGCCGACACCGAGTGTCTGATTAACCGCGAGTGAAACCAGAAAAAATAACCGCCCGGGCCTCGAAATGAGGCGCGGGCGGTTTGGCAGACAATTCAACCCCGCGATTACTGGTGAGTAAGACCGACGGATTCAACTTCCAACCATGAGACAAACAGCCTCCATGGTTCGAATTCCAAATTACCCAAACCATATGTCATAACTTTTACCAAGGACGCTACTTCTCCTTGTTCATCGTAACTTTCGATAACTCCTCGATGCATCGCGCCACTTTTCATCACCAGGATCACCCCTGAACGTAAATATGCATCAACAAACTTCATCGTCTATTCTGTGAATAACGAAATGTCATTCCTCGCTCACACCAAACACGCCGTTATCAGA
>CAYIMH010000003.1:0-16380 GCA_964364525.1 uncultured Candidatus Saccharibacteria bacterium
CAAGAGGTCGAGCAGATTATCAAAACCTACAATGCCTATGCTAGCAAAAAATGAAAACCTGGGTCTGTTTCTTCAGGCGCGAATGGGCTCCACTCGGTTGCCCGGCAAAGTATTGATGGAAATTGGTGGGAAGAGCGTTCTGGCTCTAATGGTGGAACGGATTAGGCAAACCGAATATGGCGACCGCTTGTTTGTTTTAACCAGTGATCGAGCGATTGACGATGTGATCGCACAATATGCGGCAACGGTAGATCTCCCCTGTTTTCGTGGTAACGAGAAAGATGTTTTAGATCGATTTATCCGAGCGGCTCGGCATTGGGGGGTGGAGCACATCGTTCGTTTAACCGCCGATTCTCCCTTTTTGTCGTTGCGGGCCTTGACTGATACGGTCGAAGGTTATTTTCGTCACCGGGCGCCGGACTATTATTTTATTGAGGGTTATCCGGTTGGCATTGGCAGTGTGGAGGCAATGTCTCGGGACGCCTTGAGCCGGGCCCGACGAGAGACAGCCACTGATCAAGAGTATTTTCGAGAACATGTAATGACCTATCTCACCGCCCACCCGGAGTGGTTTCGGGTCGTGATCGAGCCTGCTCCCAAACGCTACCAAAATCAACCGTGGCGTCTGGCTCTTGATGAGAAAAAAGATCTGCAATTGATGCGCCTTGTCTTTGACAAGTTGGGCGGCAATCTTGACTTAGATCGGATTTTCGAACTATTCAGACGAGAACCCAAATTGGCCGAGATTAATAAAAAGGTAGTACAAAAATCATGATCACTTTTATTACCCAACCCACCTATTTGCCCTGGCTCGGTATTTTCAAAGCGATTGACTATTGCGATCACTTTGTGTTTTATGATGACGTCCAGTATGTGCGCAAGAGTTGGCAAAATCGGAATCGAATCATCAACAAATCAACCAGCACGCCGCTAGACTTGTCTGTGCCGGTAAAAAGGGCCCCGCAGAAAACCCCGATCTCTAAAATCGAGATTGCCAGCTCACTATTTTATGAAGATCATTTGAAAAAAATTAGAGTTAATTACCCCCAAAATAATTTTCGGGAAGAAGTCATCAGTGTTTTGGAAAAGGTTTACCAAAAACAATATCAATTTCTGTCTCAAATAACCACTGAACTTACCAAAATCTTGGCCGGGTACATCGGCCTCGAGGCAACTTTTTCTTATTCTCACGATTGGCCGACTCTCGTCGGCGACAAACGAACGAGACCTTTATTGTTCGCAGAGGCCTTTCAGACTACCGAATATTTAACCCAGGCCGGCACTCGAGAATATACCAATATCGCCGCCTTTAATGAGGTGGGCATGGCCGTCACTTTTTTGGACTTCAAACACCCGGAGTATCGGCAATCGAGCCGACCATTTGTGCCTTACTTGTCGATTGTTGATGTCTTAATAAACATCGGTCCGGCCGAGACAAAAAAACTGATTCAAGAAATTAAATTGGTTTCTTGAAATAGGCGGTGGGCGTCAGTGCCCAAGGAATACTTTTTAGTTCCAAGCCGCGACCCTTAATGAATTTATCCACGGCGTCAGACTCTCGCCAGTTGGCAATAGCATACTCATCAATAGTTATAATGCCACCACCCACCAATCTATCATAGAATTTTTCCAAAGCGGCGCGGGTTGGTTCATAGACATCAAAGTCAAGGTTAAGCAGGGCGATTCGGAAACCGGGATTATCTTTAACATACCGAGGAATAGTTTTTAGGGCATCGCCCGGGACGATTTCAATCTGGCGTGAGAGATTCAGTTCTTTTGCCTTTTGGTTAATCATTGCGGGCACTCCTGCGTAATCGCGGTGTATTGCGGAACCGATTCGATCTTTGGTCGCCCGGACCGTTTTAGGCACGCCGGAGAAAGTGTCAAAACCAACAACTTTTCGGGGCGACAGAGGATTAAAGATCTGAATCATTTTTGCCCAAAAAAACAACCCGGCTCCCTTGAAGACACCACATTCGACGATGTCGCCGGGCCGGTCAATGATCAGTTTGAAAAATTCATACCGCGCCAAAATTTTGGTAAAGCGATCGAGTTCGCCGTTGATTAAGAATGAATCGTAGATGTCGAACTTAGTTTTTTTGGTCATCAAAATATTCTTTGATTTTGCGGGCAACATACCGCACTTCTTTGGCGGTCAAATCAGGATAACAGGGAAGCGTGATACAGGAGTGGTGGTATACTTCCATGTTGGACAAGGTTGTTTTTTTGTAGCCATGTTCTCGATAATAGGGATGACGATAAACGGCCGGGTAATGGAAGTTAACACCGATGCCGTTTTGCTTGAGAAACTCTCTTAGGCCATTTCTTTGGCTCAAATCTTTTGTCCTAATTATGTAAAGATGCCAACTGGAATAATTATCGGGCAGTTCTACCGGCAAAATAATCTCAGCGAGATCCTGGAGGTGTTTGACATACCAAGAGACGATCTGGTGGCGTTGTTTGACAAATTGGTCCAGCTTTTTCAATTGGCTTAGACCAAGGGCGGCTTGAAGGTCATTCAGTCGATAATTGTAGCCCAAGTCCGTCATCACGTTAGTTCCGTCTTTATCCTTAGTAATGCCATGGGAACGCAGGTGGACCATTTTGTTGTAATAAGGACGGTAATTAGTCAGAATTGCGCCGCCTTCACCGCCAACGGTGATTGATTTAACCGGATGAAAACTAAAGACGCTCAAATCGCTCAAACCACCGATTTTTCTGCCACCGTAAGTGGCACCGAGAGCGTGACAAGCATCTTCAATCACCCTAAGTTTGTGTTTCCTGGCGACCCGGTTGATTGTCGTCATATCGCAAGGATGGCCAGCAAAATGAACCGGCACGATTGCCTTGGTCCGCGAGGTGATCAGCCGTTCAATTTTCTTTTCGTCTAGATTGTAAGTGTCCAAACGGATATCGCCGAAGACCGGCTTTGCCCCAACCACCAAAAGCATATTGGCGGTCGCGGCAAAAGTGTTGGGAGTGGTGATCACTTCGTCGCCAGGTTCGAGGCCGACGGCGCGATAAGCCAGATGCAGGGCGGCGGTGCCGCTGTTGACTACAACCGCGTATTTGGCGCCGCAATAATCAGCCAAGGCCTGTTCAAACGCGGTGACTTTCGGTCCCTGTGCCAGCCAGTCGGATTTGAAAATATCAACAACGGCGGCGATGTCGCTTTTATCTATATGTTGTTTACCGTAGGGGATCATGTGGTTATTACTTATATTCTATATCCCAAATGTTCCACTTATTATAAGGGAAGCGAATATCATCAGCCGCGCTTTCTTCCAGGGTGTGTGAGGAGAAGAAGATGATAATAGTATTATTTTCCAGATTCATAAAGCCGTTGGCATGATTGGGCGGTACCCACAAGATCATCGGCTTTTCCCCCGAGAGCACAAACTTGTCCACCTCGTCGGTTTCTAGGTTGACGGCTCCGACCAGAGCGCTACCGCTAGCGACATAGATATACTTGTCCTCCGTCTTGTGGCCGTGCCAGGCCCGAATAAATCCCGGTCGGTGGTTTTCAACTTGATAAAATCTCTTGACCTTTTTAAAATCAAAATCGTTGACAAACTTGACTTTTCCTCTCCCATCAATTGCCATATCCCCCGTTACTAAATAAGACATAGTTTAATTTGATTAAGTTTTTAAATTCAACACTCTCACATTATATAATTTTATCTTTAAGATAAGCAACATTTGAATGTCGAATATCGTCCGGCTCCTTGAGGCGTTTTTCAGCAATGATCTGGAGAATCTCTCGGATGCCATATTCGAGGTTGTATTGCGGCTTCCATCCATAACTTTTAAATTTTTCCGACAGCACCCGATAATTTCGCAAATCCTCGAATTTTTGGTTAACGTACTCAATCTTAACATCCGGTATCACCCTTTTTATTTCCCGAGCGATGTCGCGGATGCGGCAATTCTCGTTACTTAAATTAAATAGCCCATCAATATTGTTTTCCAGACCAAAGAGCACGGCTTGAGCCGCATCTTTGACATGCAACAGCGGTCGCCATTGTCCGCCGCCAAACACCATGAGGCGCTCACCTAGGGCCGCCTTTTTGGTCAACACATTGACCACCAGGTCCAATCGTATCCGTGAATGGCCATCGCTGATGCCGTACAAGGTGCCGAGACGGAAAATCAGATGATTTTTTGAACGCTCAACAATGCTTCGCTCCGCTTCCAATTTAGTCCGGGCGTAGTGAGACAGAGGGTTTAACTCTCCGGACTCGTCAACCAGATTATTATTGGAACCGTAAACCGAACAAGTGGACATAAATATAATCTTTCCTCGATAATTTTCCACCAGCCAAGCGACCGAAGCGGTGTTAATTTCCGTGGTCACGGCGGAATTAATTTCACAAGCGCCGTCGCCCACCAAAGCCGCCAGCCAAATAATCGTGTCATAATTTGGCATTAACCCAGCCAGTTTTTCTCGGTCTCTAATATCGCCGAAAATAAAATGCACATCTTTACGATATTGTGTTTCGTAAATTAAGTTGTCGTAAACACTAACCACATAACCATTTTGCTCGAGGAGGTCAGTCAAACAACCACCGACATAACCGGCCCCGCCGCAAATTAGGATCTTTTGGGATGATAGCATAGTATCTATTTATAGCGGAGTTTAACTTTTTATGCAAGAGGAAAGCGACGAGTTGATTTCGTCGCTTTTGTTTCGATAAAGACCCAAGAAAGTCTCAATCTCCGTAGAACTTTCGAAAAGTCTCGATCTGTTGCCGGGCGGTTTCTGCTCGCCACGGGATTTCTAAGCAGATCGTGTCCATCGTCCGTATCGCGTCGCGGAGAAAGCTGGGAGGTGAGATGTGGGTGAAGTCATGGGTATCCACTAGCCAGTCAACCGGTGGAAGACCCGAGAAGTGGCAGATGGGCCAGTGGGGCAAGTCGAGGTACCTCCGAACTGTTTCCTCCATACCCATCAGTGGCAAGTGTTGGCGGAAGCAACTACCTCGCGCTTGATTGACGGTGACGGCGAGGTGAGTGAAGTCAACCAAGCATTTCAGTCCGCAATTCTCCAAAATGTCACCCATATCTTCGGGGGTGCCGCCAAAACCCCAGAAGTCGAAGTTTCGGCCACCGTCCAGCGAAGTCATCGCCGGGACATTTTCCAGCGCGATTACTCGCTGGTTGAAATATTGCCCCAAGAAATGAATTATCTTCCCTTTGGTTTGGGCGTGAGCGGGTAACTGACCGTAGCCGACATGGGCAACACCAAGCGGGTGTTCGGGAACGATGGGCAATTGTTGGGCCACCGCGATACCCCAGTCAATGGATTCGCGATTCCAGCGCCCCCAAGTCATCTCCTCGGAGGCGTGCTTCCGGTAGATTCCGAGCTCGTCGAAACATTGTCCGAAATCCACCCCGGTATTCTCTGCGCCATAATGGACAATATATCTCATTCCATCCGGCAGAGCGGCGAGCACTCGTGGCAAATCAGCCGCGGCGATACTCGGCGTGTAGATGGGGTGGGCGACCCGCAACTGGAGACCCTGAATCAGTCCCTCTCCAAACAATGTCATTTGGAGTTCAAACCATTTATTTTGCTCCACCAAATTCTCAAAGAACAAACCGCCGTAAACTCGCACAGTTAGCCTCCTTTCATTTCAAGAAAACCAAAACCAGCCAAATCCACTGGACAGGTTAGCATGGCGGCGCTATGATGTCAAGGTGATTGGTGTTGATATTGAGTCTATCGTTCGGTTTAGACGACTGAATCGGACGAGGCATCGAAATTTTTTGCGGCGGGTCTTTTCAGCTCGCGAGCTCGCCTATTGTTACAAGCAGAAGGACCCGGCACCGCATTTGGCGGCCAGGTTCGCCGGGAAAGAGGCGGTAATCAAAGCTCTGTTAAGTTCGAGTGATGTTTTGCCGCCACATTGGCAAATTGAAATCCTAAACGACGGCCAGGGGGTGCCGCGAGTCCACTTGCCCAAAAACATCTTTAACGAAAAAGACGGCGAAATAAAAATCAGCCTGTCACACAGCGATAAATACGCCCTGGCTTTTGCGGTTATCTTGATGGCGGTTGCGTGACCTCGCAATTTAAAGTAGAGTGGTCAAAGTGAAACCAGTCTTATCGCAGAAAGCCCAAAATTTCCGACGGGTCATGTCTCCAGTGCGTCAGATAATGATGTACGCGGACCCGGTCCATTTCAAAAAACTGGGACTCAAACCAGAGGCGGTTATTTCTTTTGCCGGTGGTTGGGTTAACCATCAGGCGCCGTCGGGCTTGCAGAAAGCCTATCAAGAGATTATAGCCGACGACGCCTTAATGCATCTTTCTGGGGGCTGTTCACCGACTCTGGGTTTACCCACCTGTCGGGAAGCGCTAGTCAAGTACGAGCAAGAGGTCTACGGGACTCAAGATTTGGATGCTGATCAGATCGCCATTGGCGCCAGCTCAACTCAATTGCTGGCGGATTTGTTGCGAGTTCTACTCGACGGCGACGATAAGATCCTGCTCCTTGATCCGGCCTACTGTAACTATCAGCCACAAATTGTTACCGCCACCGACTCGGAGATCATCCGCTTCCCCGTGCTTGATGTTGAGACTTGGGAGTATCGGGCTGATCAGCAAATCGACGCCTTCGTTGATCTGTTGCAGCGCGAGAGGCCTAAAATGGTTTTGTTGACTTCGCCAGACAATCCCACCTCGCAGATTCTCTCACACCGCTTTGTCCAAGCCGCCCACCAAGCAGTTAGCGATTATGGCGGTTTTCTCGTTATGGATTTTGCCTATAAGGACTTGGTTTTTGATGAAGACAAGATCCCCGAGTATTTTTCCTGGGGCCCGACCGACAACTTTCTTAGTCTCCACTCTAATTCCAAGTGGAGCCGGAGTCTGGGTCGTCGCCTGGGCTGGTTAGAGGCCGGGGCCGATATCATCCAAGCCCTCGATTCAATCCAATCATCAAACATCCTTTGTCCCGACACTCTGCACCAGATGGCGCTGGAGAAGTATTTAAACCAAGCAATTAAAGACGGCACTCTTAAGTCTTATATCAAAATGACGGCCGGTGATTATCGCCGAGCGGCCGAGTATAGCGTCGAGATGATTAAGAAGCATTTATCGGTCAGATTCTTAGCCCCGCAGGGCGGCCTCTTTGTTTGTCTGGAGCTTGGTTTGGATGGCGCCAGCTTTGTGGAGCAAACCCTGAAAGAAACCGGCGTCTTATTTGTGCCGGGTTGGGGTTTTGGCAAAACGATGAAAAATGGAGTGCGCTTATCCTTTGGCCCACTGGTTCATAATCTAGAGAAGATCGAGGCGGGGCTAGAGCGGGTGGGAACTTTCTTACGATCATGAAAACGGTTTTTATTACTCGTCGCCTGCCTAGGCTAGCCGAAGACTTACTCGCCAAGCGCTTTAAGGTGGTGGCTAATAGGAAAAATCAGCCGATCACTCGGCGGCAACTTAGTCAGGCAATTGTGAAGTATGATGCGATCCTGTCAACGGTCAGCGACCAGTTTGACGCCGATCTCTTGGCCCAGAAAAAGAAACTCCAAGTCATCTCTAATTATGCCGCCGGCCTAGACAATATTGATCTCCAGTCTGCTCGGAAGAATAAGGTGGCGGTTTATAACGCTCCGGGCGTGGTCACCGAGAGCACTGCTGATCTGACTTTCGCCTTGCTACTCTCGCTAGTTAGGCAAGTGGGCGAAGCCAGGCAATTTGTTAGACAAAACAAGTGGCGCGGCTGGAATCCCGAGATGTTCTTAGGAGAAGAACTGTCGGGCAAGACCTTTGGTATTATTGGTTTAGGGAAAATTGGTCAGGCCGTGGCCCGGCGAGCGGCCGGTTTTGGCCTGCGAGTTATCTATTGCCGTCGCCCGAGGTCAAAGAGTCCTCAAGTTGTCATTGATGCTCACCTTGTTACTCTAGCCACCTTGTTTAAGGAATCGGATTATATTTCTCTACACTTGCCACTCAATCAGAGCACTCGTCATCTGATTAACCGCCAGGCGATCAAGCAGATGAAAAAGCGGCCGATAATTATTAATCTGGCTCGCGGCGCAGTGATAGAGACTGCCGCTCTGCTGACCGCTCTGCGGAGCGGCCAGCTTAGAGGGGCCTGCCTCGATGTCACGGCCCCAGAGCCGTTAGCGAAGAGTCACCCCCTGTTTAAGTTGGAAAATTGTCTGATAGTACCGCATATTGGTACAGCCACCTTAGAGGGCCGTCAAGCGATGGCCAAATTGGCGGCTGAAAATATCATTAATCATTTTTTACATGAAGCAAAAAATCGCCGACCGGCTAAATAATATTATCAGAGAAATTTTTGGAGTAGAGCCGACTGCTGATCTGGCCATGAATACTGTCTCGAACTGGGACTCCTTGCGCCATATCCAGCTGATGGCCAGAATTGAAGAGGAGTTTGGGCTAGAGCTCGACTTCAAAGACACTCTGGCAATGACTAGCCTAGAGGTTATCAAGCAGGTGGTGGGAAAATATGTCAGTGAGAAATAGTCGCAACTTGATTCGAGTCCGGCCGGGCCACCTGAGAGAGCACCAGCGAATTGCTCGTGATTTTTTCATCCAGCACCATAATGTTTATGAGTTGTTCCATGATCAAGTGCAAAAACAGCCCGAGAAAGTCTTCGTCATTTTTCCCCAGCAGGGCCAAGTTTTTTCCTACCAAGATCTTGATTGTGAGGTCGAGCACCGATCTCGGTACTTGCGAGATCGGGGTTTAACCAAGGGCGAGCGCGTTGCCCTGGTGCTCCCGACCTCGCCCGATTTTTTAGCTCTCTATTTCGCCGCCTTCAGACAAGGCCTTAGCGTGGTGCCGATTAATCCTGATTTATCGGCGGCCGAGATTGCCTACATTATTACTGATTCGCACGCGCGGGCAGTTTTTTACCATCAGCTAGTTTCGGCCGAAGTCTTGGTCGCCCAGAAGATTAGTGGCCTAGATCAAAAGGTTTTCGTTAACATTTCTGATTTGTTAGCTGATCACCGCGCTGGCGACTCTTCGCCGGTCGCGGTGAGTTATCAGGATGAGGCGGTGGTTATCTATACTTCGGGGACAACCGGCAAGCCCAAGGGCGCTGTCTTGAATCATCTGAGCTTGTTGGCCGATGCCGAAGCTATTTCTAGCTGGTTTAAATTCGAAGTAGCGACCAGAACCCTGGGCATCCTGCCGCTATTTCACAACAATGGACAAGTGGTCACTCTCCTAGCACCCCTTAGCGTGGGCGGCTCGACGGTGCTGGTGCCGTCCAAGACGAGCTTGAGACTTTTTTGGTCGCTGGTTAAAGAGTATGCCATTTCTTGGACCAGTGTTATGCCCTCGATTTTGGCAATTATTCTGGCTACCAGACTGAAGCGGACGGACTCAACGATGGTCGGAATCATCTGCGGGGGGCAGGTTCTTAACCAGGAAGTAAAGACCCAGTTTGAAGACAGGTATCAGGTGACTATATTCGAGGGCTATGGTCTTACTGAGACCACTTCCTTTGCCTGTTTTAATCGCTTTCCGGCCAAGCGGCGAAAGTCGGGCAGTGTTGGCGAGGCCTTACCCTGCAACGACATTATAATTTTGGGTGAGGATGACCAGGAGCTGGCTAGGGGCGAGGAGGGGGAGATTTGCATCCGTGGTCCGAATGTGATGTCTGGGTATCTGGGCTTGCCGGAGCTCAATCAACAAGTTCTGCGCGCGGGCTTTTTCCATAGCGGTGACTATGGTTACCTAGACGACGATGGTCACCTCTATTTCAAGACTCGTAAAGATTATCTGATCAGTAAAGGTGGTGAGAAAATCTACCCCAGCGAAATAGAAAATGTCCTGTTTGCTCATCCGGCGGTTGATGAATGCGCGGTGATTGGCGTGCCGGATCAGCTGCTGGGTCAGGAGATTGTCGCTTTTGTCAAATTAGGTCGCGAGGCAACCAAAGGTGAGCTGGCCGAATTTTTTGCGGGCAAACTGGCTCACCACAAGCATCCGAAAGAAATTATTGTCGTCAATCAGCTTGCCGACTTGGGGGAGATTCCCAAGGGACCAACTAAAAAGGTTTTGTATCGAGTGCTGGCTGATTATTACCAGCGCCGTTTACAGCCTTAGGAAAGAAATATTAGGCTCGTAAGAGAATTGTTGGAGGGGGTAATGGTTGAGGTCAAGACTTTCCAACAGCGCCTTGGTCTCGCCCGGCCAATCGGGATTATCGACTTCATCAAAGGCAATTAGGCTACCCTTGGACAGACGGGGGAGAAAAAGTCTCAAGGCTTCTCTGGTCGGTTCATAAATATCGAAGTCGAGGTAGAGTAGGGAGATAATAAGATGGGGATTTTGCTTTAAATATTCTCGCCCCGTTTTCATAAAATCACCCTTGACTAACTGGACTTTAGGCATATGGGCTAGGCTACGATTTTGGTCATAAAATTTAATCACTGCCCTTAGTTCTTGGTAAGAATCAGTTGCTAGGCCACCGCGCCTGGCCAACGGATTCTTCACTCGGCCGGCGGTGTCGGCCGGTGTAATTTTAGGGAAGCCGGCGAAAGTGTCAAAACCGATAATTTGCCGTTGGTAATTAATCGGCTCATAAATGGCAGATAATTGAGCCCAAGTCATCAGGCCAGCACCACGGAAAACCCCAGCCTCAACAATCGATCCCCTCACTGACAGGATTTTCTTAAACAACTCGTGGCGAACCAAGAAATGGCTTAGGTCTTGTCGTGGGGTGTAAAGAGGGAAATCCTCCGCCAGCTCTCGGCCGGTTTTGAGTTGGCCCTTGACCAACCGAGTGATGTGACGAGAGAGGTCTTCGTGGTAATTATTTTCGCGCGCGGTTTTCATGAGACCTTTTTCAAAAATCCCCCTGGGTTAAAAGTCAGGTAAAATTTCTCCCTGGTGGTATCGACGATAAAATCTTTGTTTTCTCGCATAAATTCTGTCACCGCCTCGCCGGGGCCTGGGCCGAAATCTGGTCTCACGGGATGACCGTTCAAATTGGTGTCTTCGGCGATCAGATAATTTCCTGGCGTAACGAACCGATGATACAACCGTAATTCTTGCAGGACATGATCTTTAGAGTGGTCGGAATCTAAGATAACCATCACCTCTTTTTTTCCTGCGACTGCCGCTTCAACTTGTTTGACGATGGTTTCGGAAGTTGATGAACCGGACAAGTATTTTATCCGAGAATGTTTGGGCCAGTTCTCGTTCGCGTTAATATCTATCGTCAGTATCTCGCCTTGATTTATCCCGTCGCAGACCATTGCTAGAAACAGGGCGCTACCGCCTCGAGCGGTGCCGCACTCGATGATCAGATCGGGTTTTTTCTCGAAGATAAGCTCCTGATAAATCCAAAGGTCCAGGGGGCATTTGAAAGTCCGAATGCCTAGCCAAAAGGCATAGCGCGAGCCCCCACCAAAATACGGGGAATCATAGTAAAACCGATGAAATCGTGTGACGATATCTTTTTCCAGTTTATAAGTGAGTCGATAGTGAACCAGTTTTGTTAATGTCTGTATCTCGTGCCCTATTTTTTTTAGCCCGCGTTTAATCATGATAATTTTTGCCAGTATAACATACATTATGTTATCTTCAATGGCACATGAACCGACCGCCACTCCACCTTTTTGCGTACCAAGGTCGAGAGTTCTCCATCGGGGACCTGATCAAGGCGCTCACCGCACTCGGGATTAAGCCGGAGGATAGATTGTTTGTTCACTCGGACCTAAGATCATTCGGTAAGGTTAATCCACAAATCAGTCAGGAGGATTACCCCAAGGCTTTTGTTGACGCCCTCACTCGTATAGTGGGCGAAAACGGAACCATTATTATGCCAACTTTCTCCTATTCTTTTTGTCGCGGCGAGATTTACGATCCCCGGGAGACGGCCTCGACTGTCGGCAGTTTGACCGAGTATTTTAGGCAATTGCCCGGCGTTGAGCGGACAATTGACCCGATTTTTTCAGTCGCTATCTGGGGCGCTGGTCAGGAATTTTATCAAAGGGTGGGCTCTAATTGTTTCGGCCAAGACTCAATTTTCCAAAAAATCTACGATGCCGATTTTAAAATTTTGTTTCTCGGAGAGACCTTTGCCTTGACCTTTTTACATTTTATCGAGCAGGATATGGGGGTGCCCTATCGATATATCAAGCGATTCACCGGCAAGATTAAGGTGGGTAGTCAATTGGCAATGCACGCGTTTGATTATTATGTCAGAGACCTCAACCAAGATCCATGTTATAATCTAGAAAGGATTGCTGATTGTCTTAAAAATGGCGGGTTTCTCCACGAGGTCGCGCTTGGGTTTTCTAAGATCAGGGTAGTTGGGGCCGGGGATGCTTATAAGACGATTGCTCAAATATTGCGGAAAGACAGACGGGGATTATTGGCTAGAGGTAAAAGCAAAAATGTATGAATTGGTAAAAAAGCTATTTCCCATCTGTCGGAGTATAACCGGCAATGGCGTTAGGGCTACCCTTAAGATTTTGCAGGAGCATATCCCCTTAGAAATATTCGAGGTTCCTACCGGGACCAAAGCTTTTGATTGGGAAGTGCCCAAGGAATGGAATGTCCAAGACGCCTATGTTATCGATCCGACGGGGAAGAAGATCATTGATTTTAAGAGGAACAACCTCCATCTTGTCGGTTATTCTGTCCCGGTTGATAAAACCGTTACTCTGGCGGAACTGCAGAGACATTTGTATTCGTTGCCGAACCAACCCGAGGGGATTCCCTACATCACCTCTTATTATCAAGAGCGCTGGGGTTTTTGTTTGGCCCATCGGGACCGAGAAAAATTAAAGACTGGAAATTATAAAGTGGTGATTGACAGTGAGCTGAAAAATGGTTCGTTGACCTACGGTGAACTGATTATTCCTGGTCGGTCCAAAAAAGAGGTTTTCCTCTCCACTTACATTTGCCATCCCTCCCTTGCCAACGACGAATTATCAGGGCCGGCGGTGGCGGTTTTTTTAGCCAAGTGGCTTTTAGAGCAACCGCGGCGATATACCTATCGGGTTATTTTTATTCCGGAGACCATCGGTTCTCTTGTTTATCTCAGCCGTCATTTAAAAATGATGAAGCGGCGGGTTATTGCCGGGTTTAACTTAGCTTGCTTGGGGGATAATGGGCCCCATTCTTATGTACCAACACGATTGGGCGACACCTATACCGACAAAATTGCCTTAAACGTTTTGTCAGCCCAACACCCAAACTTTATTAAATACTCCTTCCTTGATCGCGGTAGCGACGAGCGGCAATACAATGCGCCGGGCGTGGATTTGCCGGTCGTTACTCTCTGTCGGAGCAAGTTTGGCACTTATCCGGAGTATCACACCTCGTTGGATAATTTGGCTTTGATCAGTTTGGAAGGGCTGCAGGGCTCTTATGAACTGGTGCGGGAGTGTCTAGAGACGATTGAGGGAAATTATCGTTACCGATCAAACTTTCTGGGAGAGCCGCAACTTGGTCGAAGGGGTTTATATCCGACGATGACCACGACTAAGGTGTTGGCCCAAGAACCGGCGAATTTGCTCAATCTCATCGCTTACACCGATGGTCAAAACGATTTAGTTGATATCAGCAACAAGATCGGAGTTTCGGTTCGAGAGTTGTTACCGCTAGTGGGCAAATTGACAAACGCCAAGCTCTTGTCTCAAGATGAAATCTAAAACTGAAAAAACGATCTTCATCATTATCGGGCGCGGCTCCATTACTCGCAATATACTCCGGAGCGGTGTATTGGAGGAACTCAAAAAATCGGGCCATAAAATCGTGATAATTTTTTGGAATGTCAGAAATCGACCCCTCCCGGATTATCTTCGCACTGAATTTGCGGGACTCGGGGTGGTGTTAGAAACGGCATCGTCTCCCCGGAGCTCGCGTCTCTACCGCTACTTTAAACGCCTGACCGCCCTCCTGGTCTACGATCCTCAGATTCGGGAGGTTCGTTACATTTTAAGCGGACGTTGGCGGTGGCTTTTGCCTCTGGAGCGCCTTTTGCTCTTCCCTTTTGTTCGGCTACATTTTTTGAAACATCTTGCTCGCTGGCTGGAATTGTTTTTCTTCAATTCTAGAGTCTACGCCAATTATTTTGACCGCTATCGGCCAGACTTGGTTTTCTCCACCTCCGTTATTGCCAGCGTTGATATGGAATTCATGAAGGAGGCCAAGCGCCGGGGAGTAAAAACAGTTTCTATGCCGCGGGGCTGGGATAATGTCGGCACTATTTTTTACAAAGTGACGCCGGACCTGCTCTTGGTTCAAAACGAAATGATGAAGCGGCAGGCGGTGGCTTTTCAGCGACTGCCAGCGACCAAGATCAAGGTCGTCGGTTTTCCCCAATTTGACTGGTACTATCGGCCGGAGATAATTATGAGCCGAGAGGATTATTGTCGGCGCTATGGGCTTGACCCGACGTGGAAAATTGTCCTTTGGGCCTCGACGCCGGACGACAGCCGGGCCTCGCAAGTGATGCTCTCTCTTTTCCAAAATGATGAATTGGGGGTTCCTGCCAGTCTTCTTATTCGCGCCCATTTTAAGGCTGGCCGCGGCTCGCAATCCTTGCACTGGGAAAATCTTCCCCAGGTGATAATTGATCACAACTGGCGGCCCGAACCATTTTTCTGGGATAACTACGACCTGACCACCGACGGCATCAAACTTTTTGTTAATACGATTTACCACGCAGACGTGGTGGTTACTCTCTGTTCGTCAATTGTTTTGGATTCTCTTAATCTCGATAAGCCGATTATTAATCTGGCTTTTGGTAGTTGGTACGACAAAAAAGGGAACGATATTTCGCTCAAACTTTATGAATATGATGTCTACCAACCCATACTTAAAATTGGGGCGGTCGCATTGGCCCGTTCCAAAGAAGAGCTGATAAAAGCGATTCATGACGCTTTTGATTGCCCTAATCGCAAGAGTCCGGAGCGGCTCAAGGCGCGCGACTTGTTTTGTTACCGTGGCGACGGCCGGTCGAGCCGTCGCTTGGCTGAAGCCATTTTATCACTATTGTGACGCAGTTAACTTTTTCTGGCCAGTGGGCCGAACGTTCGCTTTTCGTTGAACCGGGCGCGACGCTGGTAACCCAACGCCAACTTAATCTCTACTATTATTTTATTTTTATCAAAAAAATTTTAACCGCGCGCGACGCACAAAAAGTTTTGGAGATTGGTGCCGGACGTGGCACGATCTCACTCTATCTCGCCAAGTATCTCGGTCTGGCGGTGACTCTTTTAGATAATGTGCCGGAAGCGATGGTGTCGGCTCGCGAAGATTTCGCCCGCTACGATGCTTCAGCCGAGTTTGTGGTTGGCGACGCTTTGGCGACTGGTTTGCCTGCCGCCTCGTTTGACGCCGTTGTCTCCATTGGTTTGGCCGAACATTTTCCGTCAGAGGAGGTGACTAAATTATTTAGCGAACAATATCGTTTACTCCGCCCGGGTGGGGTGATGATCTCGCTTAATATTCCAGCTAAGTTTTCTATTCAGTCGCTCAATATGATTAATAAAGTCATCCATCTTGATCCGAAACGACCCGATTATTTCCGGAATAATTTGTCGGCCAGAGATTTCGCCGATATCACTCAAAGGGTCGGCTTTCAGAAAATAAATATTACTCATGTTTGCCCGTTTCCTATTTGGGTGCCAATTAGACCAGGCACAGACAGATTTATTACTGCGCTACGCCGAGCTCATCTCTGGGTGCGGCAGCTTTTTATGGTTTACCCCTACAAAACCAACCCCCCCATTTCTCAAGCGCATTTTCTGGTAGGGGAGAAGCACTAAATGAAGAAGATCTGGGGCATTGAAACAAGGCAGTTACTGTGTTAAGATTTCTTTCAAATGAATTGGCTTGGCCGACATCGTTTTTTGGTTTGTGCAGTCATTCTCACGCTGTTTTTATTGCTGCAGGTCGGGTATTATCTCATTTTCCAGGATACTTGGTTTGATGAAACTGATCATGGTTATAAAGCTTGGCTGACTGCCGAGGGTCTAGCCTTTCCGTTTCAGAATTTCGCGATGAAGTACGGCCCGATAGGTTTTTACTCACAGGTTTTTTGGCAGCAGTTTTTTGGCCCGAGCGTTTTGGCTTCGAGGGCGCTCTCGATTCTTTTTTTGTTTGGCGTGTTGGTGTTGGTGTTTGACTTGCTTCGCCGTCGCGGCGATCGTTGGCTCGGACTCGTCGGGGCTGGCCTCTTTGTCTCCCAGCCTTATCTGGTCAGCAAATATACTACCGGTACACCCTATTCCCTAGTCGCCTTTTTGCTAGTTTTGGCTCTTTGGTTTTGGAGTTTGGAGCGCTGGCCGCTTCGTCGTCGAGTTATTTTATAATCCATCGCGCTTTCGGCGGCGAGCTTGGTTCGCTATAACTTACTACCCGTGTTGGTGTTGTGGTG
>CAYIMH010000004.1:0-15756 GCA_964364525.1 uncultured Candidatus Saccharibacteria bacterium
ATCTTGGGGAGTTTGTTTCTGGGCCGAAGGAACCTTATCTGCTCCTGGTTACCCGTTTGTTTGTTAATAAAGGCGTACAAGATTTTTTGGCGGCGATTCATTGTTTAGACCTGGGTCGTTGGCGAGTAAAGATTGTGGGGGATGGTCCTTATCGTCCAGCTTTAGAGCAATTGGTTAAGCAATACAACCTGACTGACCGGGTGGATTTCGTCAGCTGGTTAGACCGCCGTGACCGGCGGTTGAAAGAACTTTATAGCCACGCTGGTATTTTTGTGTCGCCGAGTTATTTCGAAAGTTTTGGTCTGACGGTCCTGGAGGCGTTGGCTTCCGGCGCGATTCCTCTAGTGTCAGATATTCCTTCCTATCGCCAAATTGTCGGTCGCGACGAATTGTTATTTAAACCCGGTGTCGTATCGGATTTACAAGCCAAATTGGCAAGATTGCTTGGCCGATTTGATGACCTTCAAACACCGCCGGTGGACTGCGCCGCTTTGGTTAAGCCGTTTGCTTGGCCGGCGGTTGTCGCTGATTATCTGCGTCTGATATGAAAAGACTAAATAATTTTTGGTTCAAACTTTTGCTTGGCGTTGTCTTGCTCGGTTTTTTGTTTTGGCGGGTGGATTACCGGGGATTGTTCCATTTACTCGCCGCTGGTCGGCTGTTGGTCCTTGCCGTCGCTCTTGTTTTGTTGGCGGCTAACGAATCTAGTCGGATTATTCGCCTCCACTTATTATTAAAAGTTAAAGGTTTGATTTATCCGCCCCGCCGGCTGGCGAAGATTTATTTTATGAGCATGTTTTTCGGTAATTTTGCCCCTTCGTCTCTTGGTTCGGATGTTGCTAGATTTTTATTTCTCCGTCGCGACGCGGCCGATACTTCTCCGGCCGCCGTCGCGGCGGTGATTTTGGCCGATCGGATTATCGGCCTCTTGGGTTTGGGATTTTTATTTTTGGTTGGTTTGATTTTGGCCGGCGCCCGGGTGGTTGATTTGTTGGCGGTGCTCGGCCACTCGATTTCGTTGCCGACGGGTTGGCTGGTTTTGGGTTTTTCGGTTGGCTTGGCGGCCCTGGCTGTCTTATGGTTTTGGTTCCGGGAGCGACTGCGTCGCGTATTCGCCGAGACTAAAGTTTTTTTCTCTCAACCGAAAATTTGCCTCCAAAGCTTCTTTTGGTCAGTGTTATATCAACTCCTGATTTCCATAGTGTTTTATTTAATCTACCTCGGCCTGACTCAGACGGCGCTGATTACTTTAGCGGAGTTTATTTTGTGGGTGCCGATCATCACCCTTATCTCTCTTCTCCCTCTTTCGGTCGGCGGATTGGGTCTGCGAGAGTGGTCATTCGTTTTTCTGTTTGCCGCCACCGCCGCCCCGGCGACAGAACTTATCGCTACCTCGCTAACCTTTTTTGTTTTTATGCTCGTGCAATCTGCGATCGGCGGGGCGGTGTTCTTGACGAACAAGGGCAACTAGGGTATATTTAACAATACATGGCCGCTTTCATTGTCGCCGAAATTGGCAAAAATTTTATCCAAACGCTGGCCGAGGAGCCGGTAGCCGAATACTTGGCTAAGGCCAAGCGGCTCGTGGACGCGGCGGCGACGGCCGGCGTGGATGCGGTTAAATTCCAGACTCACGAGGTGGAAGATGAGCAATTAGACACACTGATCATTGCACCCCATTTTGACGGCGCCGATCGTTATTCCTGGGTAGCGCGCAATACTCGAGCGACACCGCTTGACGACTTTTGGCGGCCGCTCAAGGCCTACACCGAGCAAAAAGGTTTAGTCTTTTTTTCCACGCCGATGAGTCGCGCTGCCGCCCGCAAATTAAACCAGCTGGCCGTACCAATGTGGAAAGTCGGTTCCGGCGATGCCCTAGATTTTGTCTTGCTGAATTATTTGGCAGAGACCGGCAAGCCGATTATTTTGTCTACCGGAATGGTTAGTTTGGCAGAATTGGATCAGGTGATAAAATACTTGCGCGATCGTGGCGCGCCACTCACCATTCTTTATTGCGTCAGTCGGTATCCCTGTCCACCGGAGCAATTCAATTTGGCGACATTGGAAGATTTGCGAGATAAATATCCGGAGGTGGCTGTTGGTTTTTCCGACCATTCTCTCGGAGAGGAGGCCGCTTTGGCGGCGGTCAAGTTGGGGGCGACAGTGGTGGAAAAACATTTTTCTTTTTCCCGCGAGCTATGGGGTTCGGACCACAAAGTTTCAATGTCGCCGGAGGAAATGGCACACCTGGTCCGGGCGATTCGCGCCGCTGAGCACCGCCAAATTGACCACCGGCCGTTTTATGGCCAACGGGGGCGGGAGTTGGAGGGAGCGCAAAATCTTTTTCGGCCCTATTTCCACCGCACTCTTGTCGCCAGCGTCGACTTGCCGGCGGGCGCGAAACTGGGTAAAGAGCAGATCTACTCTCTCCGGCCGCAAAAACATCTGGCTGGTTTGCCGTCGAGCGACTACGAAAAAGCGTTGGGTCGTCGGCTCAAGCGGCCGCTTAAAAAATATGAAGCGATTAAAAAAGACGATCTTGTCTAAAAAAATAACGAAACGGAAAATCTGCTTCGTCATTACCAGCCACATTCACTATGCTCGGAGCAAGCTGGTTTTGGCGGCGATTTCCGCTCGTTCGGATTTAGAATTGCAGGTGGTCATCGGTGGTTCGGCGATTGTTGAGCCCTTCGGCAACGTAGAGCCGTTTTTAGCTGCCGATGGCTATCAGCCAGCCGCGCGGATTCTGATGAATTTGGGTGGGGGTACCAATGTAGCGATGGCCAAGACAGCTGGCCTGGCGGCTTTGGAGTTTACTACCGTTTTGGAAAATTTGAAGCCAGATTTGGTGGTAGTCCGCGGCGACCGCTACGAGATGTTGCCTATCACCATGGCCGCTGTCTACATGAACCTACCCGTTGCTCATCTAGAGGGCGGTGACCTTTCTGGTACGATTGACGATAGCGTTCGTCATGCCATCACCAAGCTGGCCCATCTTCACCTGGTATCTACGGCCGAGGCGGCGACTCGGGTCCGGCAAATGGGCGAATCACCGAAACACATTTTTGTCGTTGGTGCGCCGGAAATTGAACTGGTGAAAAAGAATTCTTTCCGGACATCGGAAAAATTTATCAATTATCTCGGTGTCGGTGACGTGATCAATTTGCAAAAACCATTTTTAACTGTGATGCAACACCCGGTGACGACGGAGGTAGAGTCCGCTCGGGCGCAGATTGATGAGACCCTGGAAGCGATCCACCGGCTTGGTTTGCCAACGATCTGGTTTTGGCCCAACGCTGATGCCGGTACTGACGACATCTCCAAAGGGATCCGCGCCTTTCGTGAAAAATATCAGCCAGCTCATGTCCGCTTTCTCAAGTATCTACCAGCCGAGCAATTTATTGGCCTCTTAAAAAAGACCGCTTGTCTTGTCGGCAATTCCTCGGCCGGGTTAAAAGAGGCCGCCTTTCTCGGTTTGCCGGTGGTTAATATCGGCACCCGTCAGGCTGGTCGCCACCGCGGCCAGCATCTCCGCGATGTTGGTTATAATTGGCGGGCGATCGTCCGGGCTGTCCGCGAGCAGGTGGCCACTGGCCGCTATCCATCCGACCGTTATCTTTACCAGCCGGAATCCAGCCGCCGTGTCGCCGAGATTTTGGCCACCGCTCCGCTTTACCGGCAGAAACAATTCCATGACCAAGTTTAGTTTAAAAACTCTGCGTCGATTGGCGCCGCGATTGGTCTGGCGTTGGTATCAAAGTCGCGCCAAGCGACAACTCCGCCAAAATGGCGAGTTGTGGCTCTTGCTCCAAAATTATTTAAGTGCCACTCGTTCTACTGGTTGCGCTTACAGTGATTACTTAACACTCTATTATTATGTCCGCCGTTATCGGCCGAAGGAAGTCTTGGAGGGCGGCACTGGCGTTTCTACCATTATTCTCGCTCAAGCCCTGCGCGAGAACGAGCGCGATTTTGGCGTCAAGGGTCGCCTGACCTCGATGGAGGAATTGGCCGAGTTTTACAATCTGGCTTGCCAGCTTTTGCCGCCACCGCTTCGGCCTTATGTCGAGATTAGGTTTAGTCCGACAGTGGAGGACCGCCACGCTTTTATCCGTGGGATGCGTTATCGTAATGTGCCCGAACGCGATTACGATTTTATGTTTATCGATGGGCCCAATCCTCGCGCGCCGTCTGACGGGAGCGTCAGCTGTGATTTTGATTTTATTTATCAAGTGTTGCGAGCGACAAATAATCGGGCAATTAGTGCGATAATTGATCGTCGGACGACCACCGGTCTCGCGATTCAAGCCCTGTTTGGGCGCGACAAAGTCCGTTATGATTATATTCGTGAGCTGGGTTTTGTCGGTCCCTGTCGTGCCGCGGACTTAACTGACGCCGCTGTCTCTTACCACCACGTCGCTCCCCATCCCTTCCGCCGCCGGTTTGGCGGTATATTTTAATCAGATGTCCAAGTCAAAATCTCACAAAATTCTGGCGGTGATTACTGCCCGTGGCGGGTCCAAAGGCATTCCGGGCAAGAATATCAAATCGCTCGGTGGCAAGCCTTTGCTCGCTTACACCATTGAGGTGGCCCTGGCGAGCAAATTGATCACCAACACTATTCTGTCTACTGACGACGAGAAAATCGCTGCCGTCGGGCGGGAGTGGGGTGTGGCCGCGCCCTTTATCCGTCCAGCCGAGCTGGCCCAGGACGACACGCTTCATCTACCAGTGATGCGACACGCCACCGCTTTCATGGAACAGAAATTGGGCGAACTGTTTACCCACCTGGTTATTCTACAGCCGACTTCGCCCTTCCGGACGGTGGGAGATTTGGACGGGACAATTAAACTTTTGTTGGAGACTGGTGCCGACAGCGCCGTCAGTGTGGTGGAAGTCCAAAGTGACCACCCGCTTAAAGCCAAAAGATTGGAAGGCGATCGCCTCCAGCCATTTTTTGCTCCGGAGCCGGAGGGTATCCGCCGTCAGGATCTACCAAAAGCGTATCGTCGGAGTGGCGCCGTCTACGCCATGCGCCGTGATTTGGTGATGGAGGAGGGAAAAATTTACGGTGATTATGTCGTCGGTTATAAGGTGCCGATGGAACGGAGCATTGATATTGACGACGAGCTAGATTGGCTCAAGGCGGAGTATCTTTGGCGCAAATTTAACGAACAATAAAAAGCCCCCGTCAACACTCGGTGTTACGGGGGACGGGATTCGAAGAGCTAAGAATAACTCACGGGGCGTGAGCCAGCGTCTGGCGGCCGACCGACTCCACCAAGTCGGCGATCTGGCGGAGGGCCGCACCGCGTTCGACCGGCTTGGCGCAGAGTCCGCGCTGGTTGGCGCGGAGTGTCTGCAGAGTCAGGCTGTCGTTCTCTGGCGTGAGCAGGTCGTGGATGGTGTTGGCGATGATGAGTGGATTACCGCTCACCGGCACCGACAATCCTTGCTCCTCTGCCTCCGTTATCCTCTTTCCGGTCTCCTGCTCAAACTGTCGGAGAAGAATCTCCAAGCCGAGAGTAATGACCGGTATCTGGTGGAAGCTGGCTTCTCGGGCGAGGGAACTGTCAAACTGCACAATCAGGTCCATTCCCGGGACCAATTCCGAGCCGGTCAGGACCGCTCGGTCCACCATCTGGCTCGGCACCGGACTGTAGGACAGTAATTCCTCGTAGAGCCCCATTGGTTTTGGATCGTCCTTGGCGCCGGGGTCCACGGCGAACGGCGTACGGTCGCCTGGATGGCAAGAGACGAGGAGTTGAAAGCGGTGGCCGGAATGTTTGAGTCCGGCCAGGGCCTCCATCAAGATTCCCAACTGGGCCATATTGCACCCCGGAGACTTGAGAGTCGTCAGGAGAATGGCTTTCTCTTCCGGCTCGAGACCGAGTTGCCACCGCACTTCCGCCCGCGTGTACTTGGGGAAGGCCATCTCCTCGCGGAGTGGATTCCCTGTGTTTACAAACCGGGCTTTGGGGAATACTTTCTGCGCTTTCGCCGGCTCGTTTGGTTTGATACCGCAATAGAACGCGGCGTTGGAAGCAAGCTCGGAAAACCAGGTTCGACCTAAAGTCCAGATGAACGGAATGTCGCCGTAGAAGCCGTAGGGGATGCCGTTGGCTTGTGCCGCTTGGCCAGCCACTAGAGCTGACTGAGACAATTCCGCCGTGGATGAGAATCCGAGCAGGACAATGTCGGCTTGACTCACCGTCTCCACCACCCCCTCGTCGGTGTTGGTGCGGGGCTTGCCGAAGCCCAGAAACTTAACCACCTGGAATCCTCGCTCTTCCAACACCGATGCCAGTCGCTCAAAACAACCTGACGGCGCGGCGTCGTGACCCACTAGTACTATTCGCTTTTTTGTCAAAGAACACCTTCCTTTCTGATCAAGTAAATTTTTGTTTCGGGCGGTTAATGTCCGCCGCTATTATTTCTCGCCATTGACAGGCTATCATGTATATGTAAGTATGTCAAGTGGTAGTTCTGGACCTTGAAAGGAGGTTTCTATGGCTTGGTATGTGCCCGTTTTACTACGGATCATAGTCGCTCACGTCTTTTTCCCTTGGGTTGGGAAAAAGGTGGTCGGCCAATCGAAACGGACGACGCGTTTTTTGCTAACCTTCGCTTTTTGCGCCACAGTGTCGGCCGTGTGAGGACAATTTTGCCGTATCTCATGATATAATCGACCCATGGACAAATTGCCCATTCCGCCGGTCGAGGCTATTTTTTATGAAGATGACAAGGTCTATGCCTGCCTGGCCTCGTACCCGCTAACTCATGGGCACAGCATCGTGGTTTGGAAAAATGGTGTGGTGCCCGATCTTGCCCGTCTGAATTGCCGGGACTATGATTACTTGATGAATGTAGTGGATGCGGCGCGCGATGTTCTCATTAAATTTTTGGGTGTAGAAAAGGTTTATTTGTTGTATATGGATGAAATCAAACAAGTCCACTGGCATTTAGTGCCACGTTATAATGAGAAAGGGATCAATGTTCTGCTCCACGAGCCCGGTCTCCTGAAGGATTTTGCTTTGGCTAAGTCTTTGCGGTCTAGTTTCGTGCTTGGGTTGAAGCAACATCCAGAAATCACAACGGTAATGCAAAGTTAACTTCCCATTTAATTTTTGTGTAAGTATGAAAATCCTTAATACCATTTCTAGTTTTTCTGATGACGCTCGTCTTATCCTAGAGAAACTCGGAGAAGTGACTTATCTGACCCCAACTCAAGACAAGCTAGTAGAAACTTTACGTGATTTCGATGTGGCGCTTATTGGTTTAGGGTTACGTTTCGATCGAGAAATTTTATCGGCATCGCCACAGCTTAAAGTAATTGCTACAGCCACGACCGGCCTGGACCATATCGATACCACTTATGCTGACCAACGCGGTATCAAGGTGTTGTCTTTGCGTGGGGAGGATGCTTTCCTCGATACTATCACTAGCACGGCCGAGTTGGCGTTTGGTCTGATGGTCAGCCTAATGCGACAAATTGTCCCTGCCTCTGAATCGGTTAAGACTTATGTTTGGGCGCGGGAGCGCTTCCGCGGCCACTCTTTATCCGGGCGGACTTTGGGGATAGTCGGCATGGGGCGGCTGGGCCGGATGATGTCTCGTTACGGACTAGCCTTTGGTATGAAAGTTGTGGCTACTGATCCAGCGGTTGATATTCGAGGGCTCGGTGCCAATCCGGTCGATTTCCTTACCCTAATCAAAGAAAGCGATGTCATCTCAATCCACGTCCACCTTGCTCCGGAAACCGAAAATTTGTTTGACCGCGGTGTCTTCAGGCAGATGAAACCCAGCGCTTATCTAATCAACACCTCGCGCGGCAAGATTGTTAATGAGGCGGACTTGCTGGAGGCGCTTCGGACCAAAAAAATTGCCGGTTACGCCACAGATGTGCTGGCCGGCCAGCTCAATTTCGATAAAGTTTTTGAGAATTATCCATTGGTCGAGTATGCCCGCACTCACGATAATTGCCTCATTGTCCCCCACTTGGGAGGGATGACTTTTGAATCTCGGAAGATGACCGATCTTTTTATTACCCAAAAATTACGGAATTATCTATAATTCTCTAGGAAACAAATCTTTGGTATAAGTCAACGTATGCTATCCCGGCCCCCATGTGCTATCATGACTCTGTCTTTTTACTAAAGACACACCAAAGACACCAGGATGCTAGAAAAAATCTTAAAATATACGGTTGTTGCTGGTCTATTTGCTGTTTTGCTTACCCCGTTATTGGTCGCTGATTCCCTGTTCTTCCCTTTTATAACCGGCAAGGCTTTTTTCTTCAGGATTGTTACCGAGGTCATTTTTATTCTTTGGCTGGCTTTGATTTTACTCAAATCTAATTATCGTCCCCACGGATCGATGATCTTATTTGGGTTGATATTATTAGTCCTTATTTCTACCCTAGCCTCGATTTTTGGCGTCAATCCTTATCGTAGTTTCTGGTCTTATTATGAAAGGATGGATGGCCTGCTTAGTTATTTCCATCTTCTGGCTTATTTTCTAGTGCTGATATCAATGTTGAAAACTGAAAGAATTTGGCAGTGGTTTCTCAAAGTCAGTGTGGGCGTCAGCGTATTGGTGACGCTTTATGGTTTACTCCAATTGGCCGGCGTGTTGACAGTCACTCAAGGCGGGGTGCGTCTGACCGCAACCCTAGGCAACGCCACTTACCTAGCCGTTTACTTACTGGTCCATATTTTTTTGGCCGTTTTATTGCTAGTGAAGCGTCGAGGCACCCTGTGGCCGCGCTATCTCTACGGCGGAGCCGTTGTTCTACAGTTGGTCGTTCTTTACTACACGGCCACCAGGGGAGCGATTTTAGGATTGATCGGCGGCACTCTGTTGACCTTGTTAATTCTAGCTATTTTCCAAAAAGAAAATAGCCATGCTCGCAAGCTGGCCCTGCTGTCTTTTGTTGGCATTATTGTCCTGCTCGGCGGCTTTTTGTTGTTTAAAAATACCAGTGGAGTTAAAAGCAGCCCGGTCTTGTCTCGCTTTGCTAGTATTTCTCTGGCCGACACAACCACGGATTCACGCCTGACTATTTGGCGGATGGCAATACGGGGTTTCAAGGAGCGGCCTATTTTGGGTTGGGGACCAGAGAATTTCATTGTGGTTTTCAATAAATACTACGAATCAAGATTATGGCCCCAAGAGCCATGGTTTGACCGCTCACACAATATTTTTCTTGACTGGCTGATCAGTGCTGGAATTTTGGGCTTAATCGCCTACATGTCTTTGTTTATTAGTGTCTTGTATTATTGTTGGCAAAAAGAAAGTAACTTCAGTTTGACTGAAAAAAGTTTGTTTACCGGCCTACTCGCCGCCTATTCTTTCCAGAACCTTTTTGTTTTTGACAACCTGACTAGCTATCTCTCGCTCCTCTTTATTTTGGGCTACGTTCATCATCGTTTTGTGACACACAATATGACCATAATTACCCCACCATTTAAGAGCGGTGGCCATCGCCTTGGCCGGATCCATTATGCAGTTTTGGCGCTCCTTCTAGTGCCCCTTGTTGGCGCAATTTACTTCTTCAATCTCAAACCGTTACTGGCGGCGCAGTCTTTGATTCGAGGGATGAGCCAGACCGACTTAGCTCAAAAAATCAATTTTTTTAAAAAATCGCTCGCCTACAACACTTTTGGTAATAACGAGATTGGCGAACAGGTTGCCTTGACTGCCTCTCAAGCTATGACCCTTGAAGGATTGCCGCCGGAAAACAAGCAATCAATTTTTACTCTGGCCCTGACCGAACTTGACAAACAAATTCCAACTTCTCCCAATGAGGCCAGAACCAGATTGTTTATGGGACACTTGTTGTTTAAAAATGCCAATTACCAACAAGCGATTACTCAACTGGCTCGGGCTCAAGAACTATCTCCTCATAAACAGCAAATCATTTTGGAATTGGCCAGGGCCTATTACTTAAATGGAGAGTCGGCACGCGCCGTAAAACTAGCCAAGATTTCTTATAATTTAGATAAAAGTTATCCCGAAGCCATTCCTTTTTACATTAATATTTTATTGGAGACAGGCCGTTACGACCTATTACCAGAATTATGGGCCGAACAGGTAGAAAATAATCCCCAGCAACCCCAAAATTGGTTTTCTTGGGCCGCCGCTGAGTTCAAACTTGGCCACAAAGACAAGTCGATAAAAATCCTTAGACAAATCATCATTAGGTTTCCAGCAGACAAGATTTCGGCCGAAGAACTTATTAGCCAAATTCAGTCGGGACAAAATCCATTAGCGGATTAAGTGTTGACACGCTCATCGTGTTCAGGTACCAAGGTTGTCCACAGGTCTTCTTTCTCGTTTACTTTCACTGGTGTACAATCAACTTGAGGAAGATGCTAGTGCCATCTGGGCCAGAGTCCTTCTTCCGGGTTTAGATTATTAATGTTAGTTTTTGTCAACTTAATTATGAGCAATTTATTGTTAGTGAAATCTGGTCGCCGAATATTGTTTTGGTCAGTCGTTTCCTCTTTTTTGTTAGTGGCCGTTGTGACTTACGGAGCAAGTACTATCAGCACAAACATAAGCACTGGTGGCACGCTAACGGTTACGGGCGCCGCCAGCTTGAATGGCGCCTCAACGTTCGGCGATGCGGCCACGGACGTGAATTTGTTCACTGGCACCCTGCAGGCCTCGACAACGGCTCTATTTACGACGGGTCTAATTGCCTACGATCCAATCACCGCCTCTAGCACTGATGGTAATCTCTTGATCAATGGTTATGCCACCACCACTGCCTCGAGCGGCAATATCGCGACTGAGGGGAACTTGACAGTTGAGGGAAGCGGCACTTTTGGCGCCGTTTCTTCCAACGTCAACCTCTTTACCGGCACTCTCCAGGCCTCGACAACCGCTCTGTTCACCAGCGGCTTCACTTCCTATGGCTTGATCCAGGCTTCCAGCACCTCGGCCAACCTCTTGATCAATGGTTATGCCACCACCACTGCCTCGAGCGGCAATATCGCGACTGAGGGTACATTGATCGTTGAAAGGGGAATATCAGCGACGCTTGGCATCGCCAGCACCAGTCCATCCGAAGAGCTTGGCGTTGTTGGTGATGCTCACTTTGGTTCGGCGGCCACTACTACCCTAACCCTGTCTTCCTCTAATGCCAATACTGGTGGCTGTATTCAGCTGGAGGGCGCTAATGGCACGATGTACAAAATATACGCTACTACCACGGGCCCCCTGATTGCCACTAGTGGATCTTGTCAGTAACAAAAAATCATGAGTAAATACCTATTATCAATCATCGTTGTTACCGCTTTCGTTGCTTCCCCGCTTCTTACTTTCGCGGCCTACAATGATGTCGTTTTAACGTCCTCAGCTTCCATCTCGGCTGGTGGCGTGACCATGAACATCGTTAGTTCTGGCGATTCGGAGCTACACCAATTAGAAGCTTCAGACAATAGTTTTGTCGTCACCATGCCCGTTGGTTCTTACCTCAAGATTCAGGCGGTTGGCCGTTATAAGATTAATCATAGCGTTAGTCCCTCATCAACCTACGTCTTGTCTGAAACTTGCAACGGAACAGAGTCCACGGTTGAATTTCAACCGATGTCGGCTGCCACTTCAACCGTGACGGTAACACCAGACATCAATACGGTGTGTAGCGGTAGTAGTGGCTCACCTGGTGGTGGCGGCTCACCTGGGGGAGGTGGTTCGCCACGCGCGCCGGCGGCGCCCCCGGCCACCTCGACTCCGCCAGTGATACCACCACCAGCTCCACCAGTAGCGCCTCCGACTCCGCCGACTCCGCCGATTACGCCACCCGGGATCACGATAGCTCTGAGTCGGGTGCCCAATTTTGCTCGGGCGCTGGGCTTGCGTGCCAAGGGTGAAGATGTCCGTCAATTACAACGGTTGCTCAACACCGATGCGGCAACTCGCGTCGCTACTAATGGCGCTGGTTCTCCCGGACAAGAAACAGATATCTTCGGCGTTTTGACAGAAAAAGCAGTTGGTAAATTTCAGCTCAAGTATCGTATCGTAACTGCGGCCGGTGATCCTGGCTACGGTTTTGTTGGTCCTAAAACACGAGCGAAGTTGAATGAGTTAATCGAGCAGCAGGCGATCCCGATTCCATCGTTACCAGGAGCAGTAATGACCCCAGAGGCACGAGCCACTGCTATCGCCGATCTTCGGGCCCAAATTGATCGACTGATGATTCTTCTCCAGCAAATGATCAGTCAGCGACAGGCCAGATAATTATCTAGTTATCCACTGCCTTGCTTGACAGAATTAGACTGGGCGCTATAATGGCCAGCGTGAGTGCGTTATTTATTCAGCAATGAGTAAATAAAGCCTTCAAATGTAGATGTCTTGCGTAAGCCCCGCCTCACGGCGGGGTTTGCGTATCCCGAGATTTATTTCTTACAGATTTTCTGTGGATAACCCCCCATTATTCCTTGGTAATTCTGGTTTACTGATGTTAAAATAGCCAGATAACATGAATTGGTTCGACCATCAATACCGTCGGCGTGTTTCTTTGGTCGTGATTGTCGCGGTTATCGCTGTCTCTATCATCCAAACTCCAATCTCCTCGGCCCAATCAATCTCCTACAGCCCCCTAAGTTGGCTTAATTTTCAATTACCCACTCCGGCCGCCAGTTCTATGGTGGCGGCCTCGTTTAATGGCCTCTTGGGTCAAATGAAATGGTCCTTTGGCCGCACCGTCGCCGGCCTTTTTGGTTGGTTTGGGAAGTCAGAAGTGCCCCCCCCCCCCCCCATTGTACCGCCCCCCCCACCACTTTTTAAAAACCCCACCCCCCACTGTCCCGCCACCCACTCCCTTTTTTCCATCCCCACCCCCATCCCCACCTACCCCCCCGCCCGCAATAATTCCAACCTCTCAAATTACACCGAACCCCGAACTCCGCCCCGTCAATCCTAATTATGCCACTGTTTCCCAGTTGGCTAGTTTAACCCAAGCTCTTGGCGACATCCGCCGCTTACTCTCGCAACAACCACAATCTGGACTGCTCGCTCTTATCAATCAGCAGGCGGCGAGCATCGAGCAATTACAACAAAAAGTAAATAACCGACTGCCAGTTATCCAACAAGGCTCTAGTCCATTCTCGTCTATTACTCAATCCATAGACGCAAGCCCGGGAATCACGGGGGCTTTCACTGTGCCAATCTCCACCACCCAGAATTTGTCAATCACTGGTACGGCTTCTTCCACGATAGGTAACAGTCTGTGGGTTAAGGGTACCCTGCGAGTCGGCGCCAATTCCATCTACATCACCGATACCTCGATCTCTGACGATGGCGGCGCTTTTGCCTTCAACACTGCCGCCACCTCCACCTTTGGCACGCTCGGCTTCACTATCGGCACCAATCAATTCTTAGTCCAGCAGACTTCCGGCAATATCGGCGTCGGCACCACTTCGCCCTATGCCCGGCTCTCGGTGGTCGGGCCGGTGGTCAGCGAATATTTCCACGCCACTTCCACCGCCGGCACCTCCACCTTTGCCGGCGGCGCGCTCTTCACCCGCGCGCCCACTATTGCCCATACGTTCTCTCCTTGGACCATCGGTGTCGCTAATTCTGGTTTTTCCAATGCCGCTTTAGTTATTAATCCGGCCTCGGCCGTTGCCGACTCCAACCTCTTGGCGCTGGCGGTTGGCGACAGCGTTAAGCTGTTGGTAGATGAGGACGGCGATGTTTTCGCCAGTAGTCTGACCACCGAGGGCAGTGTCAACGCCGGGGCGACTACTATCTCTACTTTGACGGTCGAGAATACTACGACGTTGGGAGATGCCGTCGGTGACACCATCACGGCCAACGGCCGCTTTGGCTCCGACCTTATTCCGGCCACCGACAATCTCTACAGTCTCGGCACCAGCACCTCAGCCTGGCTTCGCTGGAAGGATGGTCTTTTTGGCACCCAAGTCGGCATTGGTGGCACCGCTACTTCCACCGGCGCTAATCTCTTGGCCGCCGCCGCCTATCTTATTGACTCGGCTGGCGCGCTTTCTATCAACACCACTAACAACCAGGCAGTGACTTTTGGCACCGGCAAGGTCACTATTCCTTATGCCTCCACCACGGCTTTAACTGTCTCGGGCAGTCTCATTGTCAATAATGCCAGCTCAACCATAACCAACTTGACCATGGTTAATGCCACCTCAACGAATGCGACCACGACCACCCTCTATGCCAGCGGGGCAACGACTCTCGGCTCGCTCACCGGCCCGCTTCAGGCGATAAGCGGTTTGGTTTCTGCCACAAGCACCCTCTCCGCTTTCTATGGCGGCACCGGCCAGTCGGCTTGGACTAAGGGCGATCTGCTCTATGCCAACAACGATAATTCTCTGGCTAAATTAAATATTGGCACGATCGGTATCACCGGCCTGCTCGGCGTTGGGGGCAGTGTGCCGGCTTGGGTGGCGACCTCCACGCTCGGTCTCTTGACCACCAATGTCGCCGAAGGAACTAATCAATACTACACTGATGATAAAGTTAATGCCTATGTGCACGCCTCGACCACTATCGCCAAAGCCTACTCGGCCAACACTTTTACCGGCGCTAATGTTTTCAACTCGACTTTTACTCTCGGCACTCTTACCGGCCCCTTAGAAGCGGTTAATGGCTTGGTCTCCGCTTCCTCGACCTTGTCTATCGCTTACGGTGGTACGGGCGGCAATACGGCCGCCACGGCCCGTTCTAGTCTTAGTGCCGCCGCCCTTGGTGCCAATTCCGACATTACTTCTCTCGCCGGCCTCTCCACCGCTCTCTCGGTGGCCCAGGGTGGCACCGGCCAGACCAGTTTTGGTCAGGGTTGGTTGAACTCCAACGGGACAAGCATCTCCGCTTCCACCTCGCCGACTATTAATTATTTTGTCGCCACTTCCACTACGGCGACTAGCACCATTGCCGCCGGCTTGACGGTTGACACTAACACCCTAGTCGTTGATTTTTCTGCCAACAAAGTCGGCATTGGCACCAGTGTTCCTCGTCGCGCTCTTGATGTACTTGATGCCTCCAGTCCCCAGCTTCGCTTGAGTCAGGCCGATAATTCGCTCTATGCAGATTTCCAAGTAGCCGCTTCTACCGGCGATCTAACTAACAGTCTGACCACCACTGCTACCAAAGTGGTAATCAATCAGCCGGGTGGGACCACCGGTGCCAATCTCTGGCTCTGCCAGGGCGACGCCTGTCCCACCGCCTACATCACTACTGGCGTGGTCAATTTGACCAACGGTGGCAATATCGTGACCGAAAATTCTTATTTCTTCGGCAACGGCTTCCGGATCAGCAATGTTGACGCTTCTACCACGGCCGTTTACGACACCACCGGTACGATTGTCCTCCAATTTGATGAGACGCCCTAGCGTGTTAGCTTAAAGTCATGTTGGGCGAGCTAAAAAATTTTCTCGACGCGATCCTTAAGTGGTTGATCGGACTGGTTCTTCTGGCCAGCATTTTTTTCTTTCTTGGTTGGGCGGCCTCGTTTTTTACTATGATTAGAGAAGATCTGGTGCCGGTGGAAGTCAAACTGATGACCACCAATCCCTTCGATGCTTTTTTGGCCGAGATTAAGGTCGCTTTTTTTCTCGCCCTGGTTTTTCTTCTGCCGGCCCTGCTGTGGAGCCTCCTGCGTTATCTCTCACCGGCCCTCAAACAGCGTGAGCGGCAGGCCTTGTATCGGGTTGTTATTCCGGCCGCGGCTTTATTTTTCGCCGGAAAATTCCTTCAAAAACAATAAAAAACAAATGG
>CAYIMH010000005.1:0-15583 GCA_964364525.1 uncultured Candidatus Saccharibacteria bacterium
ATAATGAAAAAAATATTTTTCTGCGCAAGATTGTGGTGACCAATTTGGCCTCGCGCGAACGGACGATCAAAGTTTTTTGCCATCAACAATTCGAGATGTATGAGTCGCATATTGCCCACACCGCTTATTATGATCCGCGGGTCAATGCCGTCATCCATTATCGCAATCGTCGCGTTTTTCTCCTTAATGCCGAGTTAAACGGCCAACCCTTCGACGACTTTAGCACCGGCGTCTTCGACAGTGAGGGTAAGGAGGGGACGCATCGCGATGCCGAGGATGGCCTCTTGTCTAAGAACCCAATCGAGCACGGTCAAGCCGATTCGGTACTTGGCCTATCTGCCAATTACGAGACAGAAGCCGAACACATAATTTATTATTGGGTGGCGGTGGCCTCATCTATCAAGCACGCCTTCGAGCTCAATCATTACGTGTTGGAGCATGGCCCGGGCCATCTCCTCGAGACCACGCGCCACTTCTGGCACGCTTGGGTGACACGACGCCCCTTCCACTTTGTCGGCCTAAGTGACGGCTTAGTCCGCCTCTTCCATCAATCATTATTTATTATTCGCGCGCACGCCGACAATAATGGCGGAGTCATTGCTTCGGGCGACTCGGCCGCGCTCCAGAGGGGCAAGGACACCTATGCTTACGTTTGGCCGCGCGATGCCGCCTACGCCGCTCTGGCCCTAAATGCTTCTGGCGATAATCAGGTGGCCCGCGGCTTCTTCGGTTTTTGTAATGAGGTAATAAGCGAGGAGGGTTATTTTAATCACAAGTACAGCCCTGACCGCTCGCTTGGTAGTTCCTGGCATCCGTGGTGGCATCATGGTGAGCTACGTTTGCCAATCCAAGAGGATGAAACGGCCCTGGTAATTTGGTCGCTCTGGCATTATTACGAGTGGTCTAAAGATTTGGAATTTATCGAGCTGGTGTACAATTCGCTCATTAAGAAAGCGGCCGACTTCATGGTTCTCTATCGTGACGAAGCGACTCAATTGCCCAAACCGAGTTACGATTTGTGGGAAGAGAAATTTGGGGTGAGCACCTTCACAGCTAGCGCGGTCTATGGCGGACTCCAAGCGGCGGCCAATTTCGCCCAGCTCTTGGGCAAAGTGAAGAGCGAGGCGATTTATCGCTTGGCGGCGGAGGAAATAAAAACGGCCATTTTAAGTAAGTTATTTAATACAGTGACTGGCAATTTCATTAAATTATTACCGGCGTCGCCGGATGGCCGTCCGGACGAGACCATAGACATGTCGAGTATTTACGGTATTTATAATTTCGGTGTTTTGCCGGCAACTGATGGGCGCGTGGGGCGGGCGGTGACCCAAGCGCTGGCGGCTCTCGAGAATCCGGCGGGTAGTGGCAGTGTCGGCCGTTATGCCAATGACGCTTATTATCAAATTAAAGCGGGCAGGAGCAATCCCTGGTTTGTCACGACGCTCTGGCTGGCCCAGTATTACATCGCCATCGCCAAGAGTAATCAGGATTTAGAAATTGTTCGGCGCTATTTAAATTGGGTGTTGCCGAACGCGCGACCCTCCGGCGTCTTGTCGGAGCAATTGCACCCCGAGACCGGTTACCAACTCTCGGTGGCGCCACTTGTTTGGAGCCACGCCGAACTTGTCTTGGCGATTACCAAATATCTCTCTAAATTGGAACAGCTTGGTTTATGTCAAGAATGTAATCCAATCAATTAAACAGCTTTTAGCTATTGGCTTATAGCTTTCAGCTTCAATTCAAGATGCCCATTAATTTCAGAATTCAGCGCCGAGCCCAAAATGGTTTGGCGCGGGCGGGGGAGATCGAGACGGCGCACGGGGTCATCAAGACCCCAGCTTTTATTCCGGTCGCCACCCAAGCGACGGTTAAGTCATTAACACCCGAACAGGTGGCGGGTGCGGGGGCAGAGGCGGTGCTGGCCAATACTTATCATCTTTATCTAGAACCGGGTGCCGATTTGGTAAAACGCGCGGGTGGTTTGGCGAGATTTATGAGCTGGAGCAAGCCAACTTTCACTGATTCGGGTGGCTTCCAGGTTTTCTCGCTCGGCGCGGCTTATGGGCAGGGGATTGGCAAATTATTGAGGCCCGGCACCGAGCCACTCTTGGCCGGGGCCGCGCGCACAGCTTTGAATGACGATGGTCTCAATAGCCCCCAGGCTAAATTGGTCCGAATAGATGAGAACGGCGTGATGTTCCGCTCGCACTTGGATGGTTCGGCGCATTACTTCACACCGGAGCGCTCGATTGAGATTCAGCACGCGCTCGGCGCAGACATCATCTTCGCCTTTGACGAGTGCACCTCGCCGCTCGAGCCCTTCGCTTACCAGCGCCAATCGCTCGACCGGACTCATCGTTGGGCGAGGCGGTCATTATTAACGACATCAAGGAAACTCCTTGATGGTCAGGCGCAGTCACATCAAGGAGTTTCCTTGATGTTTAATGGCCCGGCTCTGTTTGGCATCGTCCAAGGCGGTCGCGAAAAAGTTTTACGCGAGGAGAGCGCGAGAATAATTAGTGAGATGAGAGTGAAAAATAACGCGGGAGAAGAGATCGGCTTTGACGGCTATGGCATCGGCGGTTCCTTTGACAAGACTGATTTACACACGGCCGTGGCCTGGGTCAATGCTATTTTGCCGGAAGACAAACCTCGGCACTTGCTTGGCATCGGTGAGCCGGAAGATTTGTTTGCCGGTGTCGAGAACGGCGTGGATACTTTTGATTGCGTCATCCCGACTCGCCTTGCCCGCCACGGCACCGTCCAGACCGCTCGCGGTAAAATTAATTTATTTAATGAAGAATATCGGAGCGATCTCGGGCCGATTGAGGAAGGGTGTGAGTGCTACGTTTGTTTACCACGACTCGATGGGGGGGCAAATCCCTCCCGACCCGGGGGTTACTCCCGCGCCTATCTTGCCCACCTTTTCCGGGCCAAAGAAATGCTGGCCGCCACCCTCGCCTCCATCCACAATCTCCACTTCACCGTTAATCTTGTGGGGCAGATGCGCCAAGCCATCCTCGCCGACGCCTTCTCAGATTTCAAAAAAGATTGGCTGGCGAAATACCAAACACCGTACTGAACCCCGGTACTGAACCCCGAGGGTTCATTAATCCCTATCCTCATAAATGTACGACCGTGTACACATGGGGATGCTTTTTATCCCCGTGTCATGCACATTCTTTTGTGCGGTCGTTGTTTTTTGTATACATGGATAATCGGGATACAAAAGTCGCGCGTCACGGGCCTTATTTTTATGCTAGATTAAACCCATGCCCTTATTTAAATTAAAAAGTCAATTCCAGCCGGCGGGGGATCAGCCGTCGGCGATTGCTAAATTGGTGGCCAGGTTGGAGAAAGGGAGGCGACACCAGACCTTGCTCGGCGTTACTGGGTCGGGGAAGACTTTTACGATGGCGAATGTAATTGCCGCGGCAGGGAAGCCGACCTTGGTGATTGCCCACAACAAGACGCTCGCCGCGCAATTAGCGCAGGAGTATCAGGATTTTTTTCCCACGCACGCGGTGCATTACTTTGTTTCCTATTACGATTATTATCAGCCCGAGGCCTATATTGCTCACACCGATACTTATATCGAGAAGGACGCCCAGATTAACGAGGAGATAGACCGCTTGCGCCACGCTTCCACCCAGGCCCTTCTTACTCGCCGCGACGTTATCATTGTAGCTTCGGTTTCGTGCATCTACGGCTTGGGCAGTCCGGCTGAATATGAAGCCGAGCATTTGAATCTAAAAGTGGGCGATACTTATTCGCGCTCGGACTTACTCCAGCGCCTGATCCAGATTCATTACTCGCGCACCAATGCTGACTTGAAGTCCGGCGTCTTCCGCGCCATCGGCAATACCGTGGAGATTATCCCGCCCGGCGCCAAAGAAATTTATCAGGTGAAAATTGCCGCCGATAAAATCGCGGAAATTCTTAAGATTGACGCCGTGTCGAGGACAATCCTTGACAAGCTGGGGGAAGTTTTTCTTTTTCCGGCCAAGCACTTCATTACTGATAAAGATAAATTGAAAGTGGCGCTTCGATCGATTAAAGAAGAATTGGAAGATAGATTGAAACAATTAAAAAAAGAAGGAAAGGAATTGGAAGCCGAGCGCCTGAAGCGCCGGACTAATTATGACTTAGCGATGATCCGCGAGGTCGGTTATTGCAGCGGCATTGAGAATTATTCCCGTCATCTCTCGGGCAAGAAGGCGGGCGAGCCGCCGGAGACCCTTCTTTCCTACTTTAAAAATAATTTCCTCACTATCATTGATGAATCTCACGTCACTGTCCCACAAATCACGGGGATGTACGCCGGCGATCAAAGTCGCAAAAAAACCTTAATTGATTACGGTTTCCGTTTGCCTAGCGCGCGTGATAATCGGCCGCTCCAATTTGACGAATTTATGGCGCGCGTTGGCCCCATTATTTACACCAGCGCTACGCCGGGGGATTATGAGCGCGAGCAGAGCGGCGAGAGTGGAATTGTCGAGCAAATTATCAGACCGACGGGCCTAGTGGATCCGGCGCTCGAAGTGAGACCGATCGTTGGGCATAGCCCCCTCCCAGCCTCCCCCGAAGGGGGAGGCGCTCCCTCTCCTTTGGGGAGGGCGGGGGGTGGGGCGTATCCCGGCCAAGTTCGCGACTTTATCGTCGAAGCCAAGAAAAATATTGAGACAGGCGGGCGAGTGATCGCCACCACCTTGACCAAGAAGATGGCCGAAGATTTGAGCGAATTTTTGAAAGAGCAAAATATCAAGGCCGAATATCTGCATAGTGATATTAAAACGCTGGAGCGAATTAAAATTTTAACCGCCTTTCGTCAAGGTAAATTTGATTGTCTTGTCGGCGTTAATCTCTTACGCGAGGGCCTCGATTTGCCGGAAGTGACGCTGATTGGTATTCTCGATGCCGATAAGGAGGGCTTCTTGCGTAGCGAGGTTTCTCTGATCCAGACTATCGGCCGCGCCGCGCGCAATGTCGCTGGTCGCGTTATCCTCTACGCCGACCACGTGACCGGCTCGATGGAGCGAGCGATCAAGGAGACCAATAGGCGGCGAGCCAAACAAATTGCTTACAATAAGAAACACGGCATCACACCACAAACAATTATCAAGAAAATCGGCGACATTACGGTCAATCTCCAGAGCGAGCGCGAGAAGACCGTCCAAAAATTAGTTAGTCTCGACCGCCAACTCTACGGCTTGCCTGCGCAGGCGGGCTCCAAATTATCGAAGGTGATCAAAGAAAAGACCAAACAAATGTCCGCCGCCGTCCGCGAGCTTGACTTCGAAACCGCCGCCCTTCTGCGCGATGAGATTAAAATGTTGACTAGTTGACCCGTGTCTAGTATGCTGTCTGGTAGTCGGTTCCTTAACTTGGGCTCTGTTTGGGAGGATTAAACATGTCTCGATCGTCTCTCCTTATTTCTTCACTTTTCGCCATCGCTTTTGTCGCTTGGAATTTCGGGATCTACGGGTCGCCGCTGGATGATTGGCCCTGGCTGGTCCAGGCCTCGCTAACCATGATGGGTCTGGCTAGCTTCGGCTGGGGCTGTTGGCTCTGTGGTACGGGTCACCGGCGTGCTGCTTGGCTTCTGGGTCTGGCGGAATGCGAGATCATTACCGTAGAAGGCGGGCGGCATTTCGGGGTGGTCAATACTGACAACGGCGGCACGCTGATTTATGAATTGCCGTCGGACATGCAACATCTACCCGACCATACCCACATCATCCGGCGCCTCAATCACGGCCCGATTTGTGTGGCTCCTCGTCTTCCCCAGCCCGATCCTGATCAGAACTAGACCAGAAACAAATAGCCTCCGGACCAGAGGCTATTTTTTGTTTGGTAGCGATGACTTTTTTGCTACCCGTTCTTTTTTCTTCGCCGCGTCGAGTTCGGCCAATTGGCGGGCGGTTTCCAGATAGTCTCGGCGGCACTCTTCACAATCGGCGATCAATTCCGAACGGAGTTTTTTCTCCAGCTCGGTCTGGCTACGTTTGAGCCGGGCGCGAAAATACTTGATCCACCAATCGGCCCGTTTTGGGGTCATCGCCCACAACAACTTGACAACGAGTTGTTCTCGAGTCATGCGACCTCCTTTCTAAACCGGTAATCCGTTCTTAACTCTGCCCCCGATTTTGCTGAAAGTCAAATTTTATGTTAGACTACCCGATCGCTTCTATGAATCAGGAGAAAATTATTATTAAAGGCGCGCGGACGCATAATCTGAAAAATATCAGCTTGGAATTGCCGCGCAATAAGTTCATTGTCTTTACCGGTCTCTCCGGCTCGGGCAAATCGTCGCTCGCCTTCGACACCATTTTTGCCGAGGGCCAGCGACGTTACGTCGAGTCGCTCTCGGCTTACGCGCGGCAATTCCTAAACACGATGCAGAAGCCGGACGTGGATGAGATCAGCGGACTCTCGCCGGCCATCTCCATTGATCAGAAGACGCGCTCCAATAATCCGCGCTCGACGGTGGCGACCATCACCGAGATTTACGATTATCTCCGCGTGCTCTACGCGCGCGTGGGCCAACCACATTGTTTGATTTGCGGCCGAGCGATCGAGAAATTATCTCGCGCCGAGATTGTGGCGCTGATTAAAAACAAAATTAGCGAGGAGCGGGACGCCGACTCGGTGCGTCTCTATGCGCCCTTGGTGCGCGGGCGCAAGGGGGAATATTACCAGCTCCTCTATGACTTGCTCGACAAGGGTTATCAGGAAGTGTTGGTGGATGGCACGCGGAAAAAATTGCGCGAACAAATTTTGCTGAACAAGAATAAAAAGCACGAGATTGATGTGTTAATTGATGAAATTAAATTAGGTGAAGTGAGTGAACGCTTGGCCGAAGCGGTGGAACGGGCGCTCGATGAGTCAGACGGCTTGGTGCGGATCGAATTTGGACACCAGGTGTCCAAGGAGGCGCTTATTGTCTCGGCGCGCTTTGCTTGCCCCGATGACGGCTTCTCTTATCCCGAGGTCGAACCTCGGTTGTTTTCTTTCAACTCGCCTTATGGTGCTTGTCCGGAATGTCATGGTTTGGGCACCAAGCATCTCTTCGGCGACGATTCGTGCGAGACTTGTCACGGCGCGCGTTTGCGGCCGGAGGCGCTCCATGTGCTCTTGGGCGGTTCTGATACCAAGGTCGGAGCAGGAAAAAATATTGTGGATTTAACCGCGCTCTCCATCAGCGACGTCAGTCGGTTTTTCCAAAACTTGAAATTAAGCGTTAAGGAACGTGAGATTGCCAGAGTGCTCTTGAAGGAGATTGAAGCCCGGCTTAAATTCCTGCTCGACGTTGGCTTGGATTATCTGACGCTGGATCGTCGGGCTAACACGCTCTCGGGCGGAGAGAGTCAGCGGATCCGTTTGGCTTCGCAACTCGGTTCGCGTCTGGTGGGCGCGCTCTACGTCCTCGACGAGCCGCCCATCGGTCTGCATCCGCGCGATAACGAACGGCTGATCAAGACCTTAAACGAGCTTCGCGATCTTGGCAATACGATTATCGTGGTGGAGCACGATGAAGAAACCATTTTTGCTTCCGATTATCTGGTGGATATTGGTCCGGGGGCGGGGATACACGGCGGGCATATTGTGGCGGCTAGCGAGACCGATAAATTGATTACCGCCAAGCGCCCGCCCGATTCTCTGACCCTTGATTATCTGCGCGGCGAGAAAGCGATCTCAATTCCAGTCAAGCGCCGGACGAGTGATAAGGGAGTGATTAAAATTCGCGGTGGGGAAGTGTTTAATATCAAAAATCTAAATGCGGATGTGCCCTTGGGTCGCTTGGTGGCGGTGACCGGCGTCTCGGGCTCTGGTAAATCATCTCTAGTCTACGAAATTTTGCATCAGAATCTGCGCGCCCGCTTCGATCGCCGCTATCGCACCAATGAGACTTATAATTGTCGCGAGTTTGGCGGTAGCGAGTACATCAATCGGACGATTCTGATTGATCAATCGCCGATCGGCCGAACGCCGCGCTCTAATCCGGCCACGTACACCGGCGCTTTCACGCCCATCCGTGAGCTTTTCGCCGCCACTGAGGCGGCGCGGGTCAAGGGTTGGAAGGCCAATCGCTTCTCTTTCAACGTGAAGGGCGGGCGCTGCGAGGCTTGTCAGGGCAATGGACTTATCGCCGTCGAGATGCACTTTCTGCCCACCGTCTACGTGGAATGCGATATTTGTCGCGGGCGGCGCTTTACCAAAGAGACGCTCGAGGTTAAATATCGAGAGAAAAATATTGATCAAATCTTGCACTTGACCGTCGAGGAGGCGTTGAAATTTTTCAAGGATATTCCGGCTGTGGCTGATCGCCTACGGACACTCTCGGAAGTGGGTTTGGGTTATCTCGAATTGGGTCAATCGGCGACGACGCTTTCCGGCGGTGAGGCCCAACGAGTCAAGATTTCTTCCGAACTTTACCGGCCCCAGACGGAGCGCACACTTTACTTACTCGACGAGCCGACGGTCGGGCTACACTACGAAGACGTTAAACATCTCGTGGCCATTCTTCATCGCCTAGTGGATCGCGGTAATACGGTGGTGGTAATCGAGCATAATCTAGAGGTGATCAAAAACGCCGATTACTTGATTGACCTAGGTCCAGAAGGCGGCACTGGTGGCGGTCACATTGTGACCAAGGGGACGCCGGAAGAAGTGGCTCGGGTAAAAGATTCCCACACGGCCAAATACTTACGGCGGATATTGCAGAAATAAAAAAAAGACAGCACTGGATGGCGCTACGACCATACTACAGTGCTGTCCGGAGAGGAAAGAAGCCGAATTCTTCTTCCATTATATGCTGGTGAGGACGTCTGTCAATTACTTCGGCCGAGCCACCGGCCGGCCCACCGAATGGTAAGTGAAGCCGTGTCTGATGACTTCTTCCGGATGCCACATCCGTCGTCCGTCAATGATCACTTGACCCCGCATTACTTTGGCCAACTTGGCGAAATCTGGCTGACGGAACTCGGGCCACTCGGTCATGACGACCAGGGCGTCGGCACCGGTGGCCGCCTCGAGCGCGCTCTGGCAATAGATCAGCCGGTTGCCGTACTCTTGGCGGACATTGTCTATGGCTACCGGGTCGTAGACGCGCAATGACACCAAACGACTAATTGTTTGCCAGAGACGGTCAATTAGTGCTAGTGTCGGCGCCTCACGGATGTCACCGGTGTGGGGCTTGAAGGCTAGGCCCCAGATCGCAACGGCCTTGCTGTCGAAGTTGCTGTAATCACCAAAGCACGAAGCTAGCTTGTTGCCGGCCCACTCTTTTTGTGCCTGGTTGATCTCTTCGGTGGCAGAGAGGATCGACAATTCGCGTTGGTGTACTCTAGCGACAGCCTGTAAACCCCGAAGGTCTTTACCAAAACATGAGCCGCCGTAGCCCGGCCCGGCGTGGAGGAAGGCCATACCGATGCGGCTATCAGTACCGATGCCCTCGCGCACTTCGCCAATGTCGCCTCCCGTGGCTTCACATAAGCCAGCCAGGCTGTTCATGAAGCTGACCCGCGTGGCCAACATGGCATTGGCGGCTAGTTTGGATAACTCGGCTCCCCGCGGTGACATTACCAAGAGGCGATGACCGTTGAGGATGAAGGTCTCGTAGAGGCGCTTCATCACTTCGGTGGCCGCTTCTGCCCGACTGCCGATGATGATACGGTCTGGCCGTTGAAAGTCCCTCACCGCGTCACCTTCCTTCAAGAACTCCGGATTGTAGATCACCGGATTCCTGCGCCCGGCGTCCAGGACTAATTTCTGCTGTAGGTGGTCGGTGGTGCCCGGTGGCACCGTGCTCTTGATCACGATGATGGTATTGTCCGTGAGTTTGGACAGAATACTGGCCAATACCGACTCAATGGCGCTGGTATCCAACGCGCCGTCGGACAGGGAGGGCGTGCCCACTGCGATGAAGATCAGGTCGAAACCGGCTCCGATGGGGAGCGTGGTGGCAAAATGTAGCCGCCGGCTCTCCAGGCCATTGCCAACCAGTTCGGCCAGACCAGGTTCGTAGATAGACAGGCGGCCAGCCTTCAGCTCCTCGATCTTCTTGATGTCGGTGTCCACGCAAGTGACATGGTTACCAAGATCGGCCAGACAGGCGCCGGTAACTAGGCCGACATAGCCAGTGCCAACGACTCCGATGTCAAACATACAGTCCTCCTTTCAAAGAACCAAAAAACATCTGTCACCTTGACAGGTCTGTTATGATCTAAACACAAGTATGACCAATTTGCAACGACAACTCAAAAAACTGCCGGATGGACCAGGGGTGTACTTCTTCGAACGCGGGCGGGAGATTTTATACGTGGGGAAAGCAACTTCTCTGCGCGACAGGGTGCGAAGTTATTTTCGGGCGGATTTGACAACAGCACGCGGGCCCTGGTTGGCCAAAATGGTGACGGAGGCGACGGGGGTGACCTTCGCCAGAACGGATTCTGTACTCGAGGCGCTGATTCTCGAAGCAGTCGAGATCAAGAAATATCAGCCGCCGTACAATAGTCATGAAAAAGACGATAAAAGTTTCAATCATGTTGTCATAACCAAAGAAGCCTGGCCACGGGTGTTGGTTGTTCGTGGGTCTCAACTAAAAGCTAACACCTATGAGCTAAAAGCTTCTGTTGGCCCCTTCCCTCACGGCCGAGAATTGCGTATGGCACTAGGAATTATTCGCAAAATTTTTCCCTTCCGCGATAAGTGCGTGCCTCGCGAAGCTCGAGCGAAGTGGGATACGCCGGAGTCGGGTAAGCCTTGCTTCAACGCTCAAATCGGTCTGTGTCCGGGCGTGTGCGCGGGCCGGATCAGTCGTCGTGATTATGCCCGCCCCGTCGCCAATCTCCGGCTATTTTTCCAAGGCAAAAAACAGCGCTTGCTGGCTAAATTAAAAAAAGAGATGACTGCCGCGGCGAAGCAATTTAATTTTGAGCAAGCCGGTGTTTTGAAAAAACAAATTTTCGCCCTTCAGCATATTCGGGACATGGCGTTGATCAAGCCCGACCGACTTAATCAACCATCGGGGTTCATTAAGTTTAGAATCGAGGCCTATGATATTGCTCATTTGGCCGGCGGCGCGGCGGTGGGAGTGATGGTGGTAGTGAGCGGTCGGACACCAGGTGTTGGGGCAACTTTAACACCTGGTGTCCAAGACGCTTTCGAGTCACAGACCGACGACTACCGCAAATTTCGTTTGCGGTCCACCAAACCCGGCGATGATTATGGCGGCTTGCGTGAGATTCTCGAGCGGCGCTTCCATCACCCAGAATGGCCTTACCCCAATCTAATCGCCGTTGATGGCGGTCGCGCGCAATTAAGTGTGGCAAAAAAAGTATTGGCTAATCTCCGGCTCAATGTTCCATTGGTTGCCGTCACTAAAGATGGGCGCCACAAACCTAAGCAAATCATCGGCGACGCCGTGGCCGCTCACCGTTACGAAGCCGCGATCCTCCTCGCTAACGCCGAAGCCCACCGCTTTGCTCTCCGCTATCATCAAATACGCCAACACGACCAGTCACTTGGAGGCCTTGCCTCCAAGTGACATGACGTTAATCGAGCAGGAGATTTTTAAGCTCTTTTTCTCGGTGTTTTCGATCAATGATCTCAGGCAGAATACCCAAGGCAAATTTTTTGTATTCATCGGTGTTATCGAATTGTTTGAGCACAATATCTTTTTTGCAAACCACTCTCCCAGAAATCAGGCCAGCATACTCATCCCAGCTTGACTGCCATAACTTGGAGGCCTTGCCTCCAAGTTGGTGAATTTTGTAGTTTAAATTAACGTAAGCGCTGACATGGAGCAGGTACTCGTTACTATTAATGTGGGAGGCTTTGAACTTCCCCTGGAACAGAGAGCCGCTTCTTTTGTTTTTGGCATTGAAGTACATCGTATAACCAGTTCCCAGTCTGTGCATGAACAGTTCTATACCTTTGTCCACTAACGGTCTCATAATAAAATGAAAGTGATTTGGATTTAGACAATAAGCGATTAAGTCTACCAGAGGTTTTTGTTTCTTAGCCTTTTTAATAAAGGATTGTTCGTACAAGCTTCAGCTTCCGATTGGTTCTCGTCCATTAAACCCAATTATACTTTTAAAAAATCGCTCGAGATCTTCTCTGTTTCCAAAAATATTTCTTTTATCAACACCTCGATTATATACATGATAATATTCTCCCGTAACAAAGTTTATTTTTCTTATGGACATGCAGATATTTTAGCACTTGGAGGCAAGGCCTCCAAGTGCGGTCACGAGAGTTGACAGATAAAATAAACAGGCGTAGGGTAAAAATGGCGCAGGATTCTTGCGACTGGCACGGCAGATTCCGTGCAGAACTTTTTTAGAGGAGTTACAGTGATCCCAACATGTGAACAAAGACACCAACGCTTCGTTTGGCTGGTGACTGCGTGGGCGACGGTTTATTATAGCCGGCTGGCAAGCGACATGATGATTGGAGCAGAGAAAGCCGCTCGCCAGACCCTCGAGATGGTCGCTCGAGCACAGTCTATTCCGGAGGAGTGGATTCCTTCAGATTGTACGCCAGCCAGCTCGGCACGCGAATTTGTTGAACACTACCATGATGGCAAGGTTCCGCCATGGGCTGACTTGGCCACTCGTTGATTGAGAAAGCAGTAGCGCAATTGGTTAACCAGACCGATTGCGCTTTTTTATGCCCACGTTTTTATGGCTAAGCAATTTGCCCAGTGTTATAATTAATAAATGGGAAAAGGTTATGCCGTCTTTTGGTATTACCTCGTGGTGATCCTTCTGGCGCTGATGCCGTTTGTGCTCCAGCAGTATTTGTTGTTCCCGCCTTTCGATCAGCCATTAGTGGTGGCGGTAATTGTTTTTGCCTTATTGCTCACCTTCAACCCCTTCATTTTCTTGTGGTATCGCGCCGGGCCGCGCTTCACTATTCCGCCGCTACCCGCGACCACGCCAATGAATGCCGAGCAGAGTCCGCAATGGTTGGAAATTAAAAAGAAAAATCAAGAATTAGAAGCCAAGGCCCGCGAGCTCCAAGCCAAGGATTTAGAATTAACGCTGGCCAATAAACAATTGCAAGAATTGGAGCGGGCCAAGTCCGACTTCGTGGCGGTGACGACGCATCAATTGCGGACACCTCTCTCGGCGATCAAGTGGACGCTCCACATGCTAGTCAAGAATGAAGTTGGTGCCGTATCGGAAGAACAGCGGCATTTCCTGGAGGCCAGTCTCGATAGCGTCGAACGGATGATTAGTACGGTTAATGAATTATTGAATCTCGATCAGATTGTGGAGGAGAAGCAGGACGAGCTCCACCTAATAGCCACCGACTTGATAAGGTTGATCGAGGGGGTGCTCGGCGAGTTTGCCGCTCCGGCCAAAGAAAAGCGGGTTAGCCTGATCTTTAATAAACCGAACGCCCCGCTGGGATTGATTGAGTTGGATCCGGTTAAAATCAGCATGGTGATGGAAAATCTAACGGACAACGCCGTCAAATACAGCCGCGTCGACGGGCAGGTGACGGTGACGATCAATGACGATAAGGTCAATAGCACGCGTAATATCATCGAAGTGATTGTTGTTGACACCGGCATCGGTATTCCCGAATTGGAGCAGGGGAAAATCTTCCAGCGTTTTTACCGCGCCGCTAATGCTCTCAAAATTAGTCCCAACGGGATCGGCCTCGGTCTCTATGCGGCCAAAGACATCGTGGCTCGACATGGCGGCGAGATCTGGTTTGTCAGCCAAGAGGGCCGGGGGGCGGAGTTCCACTTCACCCTCCCTTTGCGCCAGAAGCCGGAGGCGGTATAATAGGGTCACTATTAGTAATAAGGGGAATTAAGTATCATGGACAAAAATCAGAAATCAATCGTGCTGATTGTGGAAGATGATGAGTTTTTGCGCGTGTTGACGGCGAAGCGGCTGGAGAAGGAGGGCTTCAGGGTGGCGGTGGCGGTGGATGGGGAGAGCGCGCTCTCGGTGGCCGTCGATGCTAACCCCGATCTTATTCTCCTCGACTTACTCTTGCCGGGGATCAATGGCTTCGAAGTCTTAGGCCAACTCAAGAAGCACGATAAATTGAAAGCGGTGCCGGTGGTGGTCTTCTCTAATTTAGGCCAAAAGGAAGATATCGAGAAAGCCGAGAAAATGGGGGCCGTTGATTTCTTAATCAAAGCCAATTTCACTCTAGACGATGTAATCGCCAAGATTAACGATCGTTTAGGAAAAAAATAATTTAAATGGGGAATATTCGCGTCGGCGTGCTCCGCGGTGGACGGGGCCATGAGTATGAGGTGTCTCTCAAGACCGGTCGGGCGGTGTTGGAACATTTGCCGGTCGAGAAATATCAGGGTCACGACATTCTCATTACCAAAGATGGCCAATGGCATTGGTCGGGCTTGCCGACTTCACGGGAAAAAATTTCCAAGCAGGTAGATGTGGTCTTCAACGCCCTGCACGGCGAGTATGGCGAGGACGGGAAGGTTCAGAATATTCTCGATGGCCTGGGCCTGCCTTATACCGGTTCAGGCGCCTTTGCTTCCGCGGTGGGGATGAATAAGGTGATGGCCAATCGCGTTTTCCGCCAGGCCGGTCTGCGCGTGCCCCACGGTATCTTGATCGAGCATTCGGATCGGGAATTGGGCACTCTTGCGCGGGAAGTGTTTAATCGTGTGCCGCCGTACTGGATTGTTAAACCGGCCGATGGCGGTTCTTCGGTCGGCGTCTATAAGGCTAAGAATTTCGACGGGCTGGTGGAGGCGATTTATCGCGCTTTCCAATACTCACCGCGTCTCTTGGTGGAACAATGTATCGAGGGCCGCGAGGCGACCTGCGGGGTGGTGGAACATTTTCGCGACACGCGCCATTACGCCTTACCGCCGGTCGAGATCAGGAAACCGATCGGCCAAACAGTTTGGTCTTATGATGCCAAATATAACGGCGGCACGGAAGAAATCTGCCCGGGTAATTTTAGCCAAGTAATTAAAAAGGAGATGAGCGAGTTAGCGGTGCGAGCGCACGAAGCGCTCGGTTTACGGCATTACTCGCGGGCCGATTTCATCGTCTCACCCCACGGCATTTATATTTTGGAAATTAATACTTTGCCCGGCTTGACTCCGGAGTCGCTCTTGCCCAAGGCTCTGGGGGCGGTTGGTTGTTCTTACGATGGCTTTTTGGACCATATTCTTACTTTGGCCATGTCTGGTTGTTAATTCTACTTATGTCTGCTTACGGTAAAAAAATTCTCTTGGTCGGCGACTCGCTAAAAGTTAGAGAGTTTCAAAACGAGCTTTTGCGGGAGGGGATTGGCGTCACCCTAATTCCTGATCCCAAACAAGCCCTGACCTTTCTCGCCGATAAAGAGCGGCCCGACGGCATCGTCTTCATTATTCCAGTCTATTGGGAAAGTGTTTCCGAATTTGTCAAAAAAATAAAAGAGGACCAACGACTCGCCACGGTCCCGCTTATCTATCTGGGCGATTTTATTGAGTCCAACGATCAGGTAATTCTTAAGGCCCAAGGCGTCCACACCCTCACCCTTGGCCCCGTCCCCACCCAAGAAGCGGTGCGCTTTATTTTAAGTAAATTGTAAA
>CAYIMH010000006.1:0-15351 GCA_964364525.1 uncultured Candidatus Saccharibacteria bacterium
TACTCGGTGGGGAAAAGAAAAATAGCAACTAATTTATTCCATTAAACCTAATTTTTTAAGTCATATAAAAATGGTTGATTTTATAAAAATCTTGAAACTAAAATGGATTTTTGGCCCCGCGGATCTCGAAGTGGACATGGACGCCAGTTGGTCCGTCAACCTTACCGGTATTACCCATATAAGCAATTATCTGGCCCTGAACTACCGGCTGACCAACGGCCACGATATTGCGACTATTGTGAGCATAAAGAGTTTGAGTGCCGTTATCGTGCTTGATAACCACATAATTGCCGTAACCGCCATTCCAAGCGCCGCTCTTACTAACGATGACCTGCCCGGCGGCGGCGGCCATAATCGGCGTCCCCAGGCCAGACGCCAAATCTACGCCGTTATAACCGTGCAAACCCTGGGTCCGGATGCCGCCAGAGATTGGCCGCATATAATAACCAACATAGGACGGGCCGCCGGTACCCTTTACTCTGGGTGCGGGTGCCTTGCCAGTGCCACGGCTTATCGTTTCCTCTTCGCCGCCTGGTATAACCACCACCTCGCCCTTGGCCAAGGTGCCCGAGGCGTCGAGATCGTTGAACTGGATAATCTCCTGGATATCACCCCCGTACTTCTTCGCCAGACTCTGAACCGTATCACCAGCCGAAACAATATGCCGAACGCCGGAAACCGGCAGGATAAGAAGCATCTGGCCCGCCTTGATAGCCGAGCCGCGCTTCAAATCATTAGCCCAAAGGATGGTGTTGACGGAAACGCCGAACATCTCGCCGATTTGGGATAAAGAGTCGCCCTCACGGACGACATAGAGACTGATCTGGTCGCTCTTGGGTTGATCGTTGATGTCGGCCATAGTGCCTATCACACCATTGTCGGGCAGGAGAGCGCCGCCAGTAATAGTGATCTCTCCACCGCCCGTGGCCAGCACTGGATTGGGCGAATTAGGTTCTAAGCCAATAGTTTGAGAATTGGAACCAAAGAGACTCGCCTCGGCGACCGGCCAAGCCAAAGGCCACCCCCAAGCGGTAAGGACGAGTATTAAAGAGATTATGACCGCCTGCCGTTTCCACAACGGGCAACTATCAGGCTCTTGTGGCTGAAGGGAAATAAATTCTAGGGAAGCTGGTTCTGGGAATATCTTTATTTACAGCCATTTTCTGAAAGACGACTAGCAACCAGCTGAAACTCTAGTTTAGCATAAGGAGACCTCTGATTCAAGTCTGCCTAATGCCCATGTGGATAACCGAAAGTGGGTCTCAAGCGTGATAGACTAGTGCGATGCTCGATTTAAATGATCTGAACCCGGCCCAACGCCAAGCAGTATTGCATACCAAGGGGCCACTCTTGATCGTGGCCGGGGCCGGCGCGGGTAAAACCAAAACTATTACTTACCGCATCGGTCAATTAATCCAAGAGGGGGTAGCCCCGGAGCGCATCTTGGCAATTACCTTCACCAACAAGGCGGCCAAGGAGATGGGCGCACGAGTGCGTCAACTACTAACCACCAACAACCAATTGCTAACGGCGGACAACAATCGGCCACTGCCCTTCATGAGCACTTTCCACGCGCTCGGCGTCCATATTTTGCGTGAGAATGGCCGGGCACTTGGCTTGAATCGTTTTTTTTCAATCATGGACAAGAGCGACTCATTAGCGTTAATTAAGCAATTAATGAAAGAGCGGGGGATAGAGAGTAAGGAGGTGGAGCCACGACGGATCTTAGGGATCATTAGTCGTCAAAAAGGCGACGCGCGGACCCTAGAACAATATCTGGAACGAGCCGGGGAAGAGCGCGGTCCGCTTGGCAATGTGGTAACCCAAATTTGGCCGCTATATGAGAAAACCCTGAAGGCTAGACAAGCTCTCGATTTCGATGACCTGCTTTTGAAAACCGTCTTGCTTCTTCGTCATAATCCGATCCTACTGGAGCATTATCAAGACCGTTGGCAGTATTTGCATATTGATGAGTACCAAGATACCAACACTGTCCAGTATGAATTAGCGAGGATGTTGGCCGCCAAACGCCGTAATATCTGCGTTGTCGGCGATGTGGATCAGTCCATTTACAGTTGGCGCGGCGCCGATTTCAAAAACCTAATGCGTTTCGAAAAGGATTATGCCGAGGCTAAATTGGTTCTCTTAGAAGAGAACTATCGTTCCACCAAGACGATTCTGGCCGCCGCCAATCAAGTGATCCAGAAAAACAACCAACGTCATGATAAAAATTTGTTCACCAATAATCCCGATGGCGAGAATATCGAGATCTTGATGGGACTTGATGAGGGGGAGGAGGCGGCGCTGGTGGTAGAAAAGATCAAGGAGTTGGTAAGCGAAGGATATTCGATCGGCGAAATTGCCATTCTATACCGAACTAATTTCCAATCGCGGGTTTTGGAAGAATCACTCTTGCGTGCTGGCTTGCCCTATCAGGTACTGGGAACCAAATTTTTCGATCGGCAAGAAATTAAGGATGTGTTAGCGATGATTAAAGCGGCGCTGAATCCAGAGGATTGGGAAAGCCAAAAGCGAATCATCAACGTGCCGCCGCGGGGACTCGGTAAGGCCACCTTGGCTAAAATGGCCGCCGGATTAATCGGGGACTTGCCAGTTAAGACGCGCGCCAAGATCACTGACTTCCGCCAGATGCTAGCCGATATCAAACAGGTGGCCGAGACTAAGTTGCCGTCAGAGTTAATTAAATTCGTGCTTAAGCGTTCCGGACTAGAGAGTGAGCTGAAAAATGGCAACGCCGAAGATGCCGAGCGTCTGGCCAACTTGCAAGAATTAGCCACTTTGGCCCTTAAGTACGACCAAGTGGCCACCCGAGCCGACGGAGAAACAAGTGAGGGCGTGTGGCAAATGCTCACCGACGCAGCTCTGGTGAGCGATCAAGACGGCTTAAACGATAACGAGAAGGACGGCGGAGGGAGTAGCCCAGGCGAAAAACCCAAACCGGCTGGCGTGCGCTTAATGACCGTCCACGCCGCCAAGGGCCTAGAATTCCGCCAGGTTTTTGTGACCGGACTGGAACAGGGTCTTTTCCCCAGCCTCCGCGCCGAGACAGATAGCCAACGCGACCACGAAGAAGAGCGACGTCTCTTTTATGTCGCCATCACCCGCGCTCGAGAAAAACTGTTTTTAAGCTACGCCCAAATGCGAACGATTTTTGGCTCCCGACAAGTTAATTTGCCCTCGGAATTCTTGGCCGACATTGATGTCAACCTGATAGCCACCGGCAAAGTCTCCTTTATCAACATCGACTTTTAACTTGGACACCTGGTGTCCAAGTGCTACAATGACCCCATGAGAAGAGACCATCTATTTTCCACCGACCAGTTTTATCATATCTATAACCGCGGAGTCGAAAAAAGGCCGATTTTTATAGACGAAGGGGATGTTAGCCGCTTTTTTGTCTCGATCCAAGACTTTAACGATGAGGGGCTAACTGGCAGTATCTACGAGAATTTCTACGTAAAAAAGCAAGCCAAAACACTTGGACACCAGGTGTCCAAGTCGCCATTGGTTAAATTTATAAGCTACGCCGTTAATCACAATCATTATCATTTCCTACTTCAGCCGGTGATAGATAAAGGGATCGAGCATTTTATGCATCGGCTAGATATGGGTTACAGCAAGTATTTTAACGCCAAATACAAACGAAAGGGAACCTTGTGGGAATCCAAGTTTCAATCGAAAATAATAGACTCCAACGGATACCTTCTACATCTAAGCGTTTACATTAACCTTAACCATCAAGCCCACGGACTTGGACACCAGGTGTCCAAGTTGGCACGGACAAGCTGGGGTGAATATCTGGGGGATAACTCTGGTACGATCTGTGATAAAAGTATTATTCTAAGCCAATTTAATAGCCCGCGAGAGTATTGTGAGTTTGCCGAGGCCTCGCTCCAAGATATCATCGAAACCAAATTGGCCGGTCGAGAATTATTCGAATAAGCACTTGGACACCAGGTGTCCAAGTGAGGATAACCAATGCAAGCTAAAAAATCCTTAGGTCAGAATTGGCTAATTAGCGAGTCAGCTAGGCAGACAATCATCGAAACGGCCGACCTGTCGCCCGTCGACATGGTCCTAGAAATCGGCCCGGGACAAGGCTTTTTGACCGAAAGCTTGCTTACCCGGGCCGGTAAAGTGGTCGCAATCGAGAAGGACGACAGATTGATTGGCCCATTGCAGTCCAAATTCCAAAATGAGATAGCCGACCAAAAACTAACGTTGATCCACGGTGACGCACTTGGACATCCGATGTCCAAGTTGTTGGGCGACAAATTTAAGCTAGTGTCTAATATTCCTTATTATTTAACTGGCCAAATCCTACGCCACTTCCTAGAGGCCGAAATCCAGCCAGAATTGATGGTGTTAATGCTCCAAGAGGAGGTGGCCGAACACATCGTGGCCAAAAATGGGCGCGAAAGCCTGCTTTCCATTAGTGTGAAGGTCTATGGCGAACCAGAATTAATCGCCAAAGTGCCTGCTGTCTGCTTCCGGCCCCAACCAAGGGTGAACTCGGCCATTTTGCTGATCAAAAACATCTCACGAGACAGATTTCGGCACTTGGACACCAGGTGTCCAAGTGCTTTTTTCGATCTTCTCAAGCGCGGCTTCGCCCACAAGCGGAAATTATTGAAAAATAATCTCGGCTATTCGACAGAATTACTGGGACAAGCTAAAATAGACCCACGGGCAAGAGCCGAAAACTTATCACTAGCTCAATGGCTACATCTGACCACGCCCATCACCACGTCAAAAAAACCGTAAATTGGCTCCTGATTATTGTTGTTTGTATTTTTGTCGTTTTCTTGGTCCAAGTTTTCCGCACTCCGAGTGACCGTCTAACCAAAATAATCAACGATCAGGGCGTTCAAAAAATTGATCTCCGCCTTCGCAATCTTAAAATCAGTGCCGAATTGGCTCGCACCCCCAGCGAACGGGCCCGTGGCCTCTCTAAGCGCTCTAATTTGCCAGAATTCGCTGGCATGCTCTTCGTCTTCGCCACACCAACCACTCCACAGTTCTGGATGAAGGACACCCTCTTCCCTCTCGATCTCATCTGGATCGGCCAAGATCTTAAAATTATCGGCATCGAACACAACGTCTCACCCGAGAGCTTCCCCACCACCTTTTCTCCCGACAAACCCGTTCGCTACGTCCTCGAAGTCAACGCCGGCCTCACCGACAATTTCAATATCAACCCAGGCGATGACGTGGGCTTGTAAATCGCGCTCTTGCACAAGTCCTATAGACTAGAAGTGCCAACTTGGATGATTGTGCCCTGAAGAGGCAAGGTAAGCTCGCACATTGAGTCAATGGTCAAACAACTGCCGCCGGGGCGATAAGTCCCGAGCGCCCTGGGTCCGGCTTCAAAAACATTGTACCAGCTATAAAGAATCGTTCCCGGCCCAATCTTAAACCATCCCGGCCGCGGCGTGCCAATCATAATCGCCACTCCATCGCAACAGTATTGAACATCTTCGATTTCCCCGCCGAAATTGAAAATATTAGATTGGCCTCGAGCCATCCGCCAATTTAATGAGAAATAGATGGCAGATACAGCCAACGCCAGAGCTAAAATAATCAAGCCGGCAGAGTAACGAGATCTATTTTTTAAATTAACCATATTAAAAATTATTAAAAATCGAGGTTAAATAACGCTGGCGAATCGGTCAAACCATTGCTGTTTTTGACATAAATCCGATAGACCAGACGTGGAAAATCTGACATTTTGAGACTGGCAAGCTGGGCAGGGATAGGCGGATTAATGGTAAAAGACAGGGTCTGACCATCCGCTGAGGGTAGAATTAAATGACCATAGCCAGTATAAACGATATTACCGCTAGGGGCAAAACCGCGACCGGTCAATCTAACTGGTGTCCCGATTGGCCCATGATTAGGACTGATCCCTAAAATAATCGGCGGCTCCACTCTTGGCGCAGTAGGGGCAAGCGGACTGATTCCAGCCGGGGCAATTGGCGAGGAGGGCCGAGGGGCCGTCGTGGCAGAAAGAGACGGGGGCGTGCTAGTGGCCAACTCTCGTTGCCGGAGCAAGAGGAGCTGATTGAGCAGAAAAATGAGCCGCTGAATCTTCTCAATCATCACCGCGCGCTCCGCCGGCCGATAATTAGCGGCTGATACCCAAACCGCCCCGCCAAAAAAAGAGACGGCCAGCAAGCCTACCAAGAAATATTTAGCTGGTTTCATTATCCTCAAGTGTAACACAGCGTCGCATATGATATAAGAAAACTTTATCCACTGTTTTGCTCTTTAGTCCTACTTAATTTCTTTAAAATCAAGCTATAATCATAGCGGGTGGGGAGGAAATTTTTCATCGTTGTTTTACTCGTACTCATCCTCCTCGGTGGTGGTGTGTTTTATTTGTGGTTCATTGGTCAGAAAAGTTTGGCTAAGCGGACGGAATTGGCCGCGGCCGAGCAGGAGAAACCTTTCTATCTCCGCGATCAGAGCGACCAAGATAGCGACGGCTTGAAAGATTGGGAAGAGCGCCTCTGGCGCACCGACCCAGCCAAGCCCGACAGCGATGGCGACGACACGGATGACGGCGCCGAAATAGCCGCCAATCGTCACCCGCTCAAGCCCGGGCCAGAAGATCAGCTGGTCGCGCCGGAAGAGAAGTTGGTGTCACTGGTCAACCAAGCCCTCCGTGACCGAACCGAGCCACTGGCAGAAATTGGACCGGAAGCGACGGCCGCGGCCCAGCCGAATAATTATGTGCTTGGCGACTTAAAAACTGTTTCTGAAAACCAGACCACCCTCCAAGCTTATGCCGCCGACTTTAAAACTTTTATCACCGCGATGAATAATTTCCAAGCCGATAATGGTGTTAGATTGGCCCTAGAGGCTATCGAGCAAAACGACAACAGCGCCGTTATTAAGTTGCAGACGATGGCCAATTTTTATCAGGAACAAGCCAAGCAATTGGCCCAGACCGTTATCCCCTCAAGCGCCGCGGTCACTCACCTTAATTTAGTCAACAATGTGTCCGCTTTGGCCGCCAATATAAATAACTTGGCTCAAATAAAACAAGAACCGCTGATCGCCCTGCAAAGCACTCAAGATTACACTAAAAAAGTAGTGGCGGTCGTCAGTGCTATTACCGCCGTTGATACTTATCTGCAACAGCAAGGAATTAAACTGTAAAATGTCTAGTTTCATAAATATTCTTAAAAAAACAGTCTCGGCCATTCTTTTGTTATTTTTTGTTTTCTCGCCTTTTACAACGCAAGCTCAATATGTTCCAAACGACCAAATTTCCCCCAATCAAGCCGGCACTCAACAAAATGTTATGGTGGATATGCCTGTTAATTCTGGCCAAAGCCAAGCCAAATCCCTTGAAGAATTAAGAAAGGAAGCGGAGAAAGCGTGCAAGGCCGAACAACAAGGTGGTTTTGGTAATTTAGGCGGCATGAGCGGTCTGGCTGGTGGCATGCAGAAGATCACTGATAGTTTGCAAAACGTCGTCAGTCAAGGCTTAAAACAGACTTTGCCCCAAACTCTAAGCAGTGTCTTCACTGACAAGTTGCCACAATTAATCCAGGACCAATTACAAAATAAACTGCCCCAATTTATTGAGACTAGCCTAAGCCAGCAATTGCCGCAATTGGTCGGTGGTCGAATGCAAAATATGGCCGCCGGCGGCGCTAGCGGCGTCGATATTCAAAACGCCTTGCCCCAAATGTTTCAGGAAGCAATTCAAACTCTCCTGCCCCAAATTATGCAACGAGGCATCGCCACCATCACTGGCGTCGGCTTAACTAATGAGTTGCCCGCGGTGTTGGCCGGCGCCTTTGAAACCCAAATGCCAAACATTTTGGCGGGTAGTCACTTCCCGCAAGAAATCTCGACTTTAGTGGCCTCCACCACCGAGATTCAAGTTTCTCTACCTGGAATTATTCCGGGGGTACCGGGCGGTACGATCAACTTAAACGGCCTGATTCCCGATGCCGATCGGGCGACCATGAATACCAGAGTTTTGCAAGGCATTGCTGACACCGTGAGCCAAGGCATTGCCGCCAGTAGTGCTTTAAATAATATCGCCGCTCAACTGGCCCCTTATCTCGTTAGTAAGCTACTCCCCGGCATCTCCGGCCAGATGCTTGGCGGCCAATCAGGTTTAACTGGCTTGTTTGGTGGTGGTGGCGTCTTCGGTGGCGGTTTTAATAATATGGTCAACGGCGGCAGTAGTGGCTGGAACTTATCTGGCTCTAATAACATTCTCAATGACGTGGCCGGTATTGACCTCACTCCGCTGTCCCACGATCTCGCCGGGCCGCTCGGCCAATGGGCGGCCGGCGGTATAAGAGACTTACAAGTTGATTCGCTGATTAGAAACACTGGTTTGTCCAACATCACCCAGGCCGACGTCCTGGCCATTCCAGGTGCCACCACTAACGACGTTGTAGCTAGCGCTCTGGGTGGTAGCGTTGATCAATTGGGCGCTGATGGTGTCAGCGGAGTCAGCGAAGCGGCCGATAAAATCGGGGATGACGCCGTCAAAGGGATGGACTGGGGAGCCATCGGTAATGGCCTAAAGGGGAGTGTGGCTAGCGGCTTCGGTAGTGGTATTGGCGGCTTGGTGGATCAGATCCCCTATGTTGGCGGGCTAATTTCACCCATTGTGGAACAAATGGTGACTGACATGATGAACCAATTACTTGGCGTAACCGAGGTAGCAATTAATGTTCCGGTCACCGATCAGGGCGTCCAGCGCGCTTTAGGTCAAATAAACAAAACTGCTAGTAAGATTGAGAGCGAGAGCAAGCAGAGCAATAAAAACGAAGACCGCGCCTACAAGCTCCAACAGGAAGAACAAGACATCAATCTCAAGGCCTGCACTTATTTGAAGATGATCACCGCCGAGCTAAAGACCACTAATGATTACTACTATAAGTATCGCCCCGATTCACTAAAAAGTGGGGCGGCGGCAATCAGCGCCAGCCAAGACAGTCTGAACAAAACTAATGCTATAGGTCGGCTAGTATCCGAGACAGCTAGCGGCATCAAGGGGGGGAACCAGGAATCGCTCTTCGTGAAGGATTATAGACTCTACCTCAGTGAGACCAAAAAAGACGCCGTAGCCAAAGCCGTGGACGACGTCAAGGCCAGCAAAAACAGCATCATCGGTGCTGACGCCATCACCAAAACCATCATTAAAGAGGGAGCCGACGCCAAACATCCCGCCAGCCGCTCAGCTGAATGGACCCCGGCTAGAGAGAAAAAATTTCTAGAAGGTAAGAGTGAAAATCTCCTGGCCGACTTAGTAGAATACAACCGTTACGATAAGGGAAACAACATTTTCACCGCCTCAATGTTAACCCACCAGGCGGTTACCCAACAAATCAATGATGATCAAGACGATGCCCTGCGTAAGGTAGTTGATGGCTCGGTACCGCTGGAAATCTGCGTCGAGTTTACAGCCGACGGTAGAACTTGCAAGAGAAAACAGGCGGTTAGCAGTATCGCCGAACTCCAAGCCATGCGAAACGCTTATAACGACTTCTGGGTAGAAATAGCCCTTAGCGAGACCTTCAATACCGACCTCTTCAATGCTCAGACGAACATCATTAACCAGCGTCTCGGGGGTGAGGAAGCCAAGAGTATAATGCAGGGACAAGACCCTTGTCCGGAAGTCGGTGTCCCCTGCGCCAACGCCGGTTGGAACGCCCGTGCGGCCAAACCCGACCTCACTAATTATCCTGGCAGCCAACTGGCCAGACGCACCCAAACCCAATCCACTTGGCGCACCGATTTCGACAAAGCCCTGACCGATGGTCTAACAGACCTGATGGAAAACAAATTCGATGATTTTCTGGATGAAGGCGAGGACACCTTCGACCGCTTCACCGATCTCAACCAACTCACCAGCGAGTTCCGCGGCGGCGAGAGTAAATTTGAAGTCCAAAACATCATTATCCCACGCTTCGCCAACAGATTCATTGACGATAACCGCGATTACTTCCCTCGCCTAACCGACGCCAACCGTCCCACCTTAGTCCAAATCCTGGTCGATCTCCTAATCGAATTGCTCGACAAAACATTAAATCAAAATGGGTAATCGGCTGACAAAATATATCGCATTCGCCATTTTCGCCTTAGGTCTGGTTTTCCTGTTGCCTCAAGCAACATTCGCCTTGTCCATTGATATGGACGGGAACGGCGTTTTCGATGGAGACAGCGAGCAGATCGGAGTAGGCGCTTTGGGTGTCGACCCAGCAACTGGGGTGGGTATCAGCGATGGACAGATCCAGCGCAGCATTGATTTGTCACGAAGCGAGATAGGCAGACTAAATACAGAATTACAAAATCCCGATTTGACGGCAGAAGAACGCAGGAATAAGAATAACTACATAACGAGGTTCCAGGAAGACATTAAAGTCCTCGAGAGGGAACAGGTACTTAGGCAGGGAGTAAAAGATCAGAGTATCACTGCGGACGGTGCCGATGTATGGAGGCAGGAGGGCGCCGCAGCCCATACCAAAGCTATAAAGGCAGCTAACGGTAAAAGCGATGAGAGTTGCGGTGTGCGATTTTGGAAACCACAATGTCTGATTGATGGATTTGCTTTCATCCTTAGCTTGCTCTTGTGGGTAGTTACCTTGTTAATGTCTTTTGCCGGGTGGGTCTTCGATATGGTCCTAGATTTATCAGTAAAAAACTTTGGCGCCGCTGGTGGTATTGGCAAGGCTTCGGCTATTATTTCTACCTGGGGGATTTTGCGCAACCTAGTGAACATCACTTTCATCTTTATTTTAATCTATGTGGCCATAGGCACAATTTTACAACTCAATAGCGGCGACAATAAACGCATCATTAAAAATGTCATTTTAATTGCTCTCTTAGTAAACTTCAGTTTATTTTTTAGTCGCGTTATCATTGACGCCTCTAATATTTTAGGCAATCAATTCTACCGCGAAGTCACCACCCAGACTGTCCAAAATGGCGGCTCAACCGAAAAAAAAGAAATTAGTTTAGCGAATAATTTTGCCAGCCGAATGGGAATTGGGGGAGTACTAAGCGAAGGCCCAGACAAAAAAACAGAGGGCTTAACCCTGAGAGCGGTAATTGTTCGCTTCCTCGGCGCTCTCGTACTAACTCTAGTAGCCAGCTTCGTCTTATTGGCCGGAGCGGTCATTTTCATTGTCCGCGCCGTCACCCTGATCATCTTGATGATCCTCTCGCCGCTCGCCTTCGCCGCTTACGCAGTACCTAATATGGGTAAATATTGGAGCCAATGGTGGAGCAAATTACTTAGCCAGGCCTTCTTGGCCCCCATCTTTCTTTTCTTCATCTTTGCTTCCTTCAAGCTTCTCGGTGATCCTGGCACCCATAACGGCATTCTTAGCGCCATCCCCCAAGGTAGCTCTGGCGACTTCCAAGGTTGGGTAGATGAAGCCCTGGCATATTCCCTAGTTATTGGCTTCATGCTCGGTTCCTTGATGGCAGCGAAGAAGCTGGGAGCAACAGGCGCCAGCTTCGCGATGAAAGCCAGCGGAGCAATTACGGGTGGGGCGGTCTTGGCCGGTGGCTGGGCAGCGAGGAGAGTGGGCCGAGCTGGCTTGGCCGGCGCGCAACTGGCCCCGACCTTGGCCACTCTCGGTGGATCAAGTTGGGGCAGAGCAAGGGGACTGAAAAATATCGCCGGTATAATTAGTGACACCAAGGCAGCAGTAAAAGATAATGCGATCATCAAGAAATTAACCAAAGTTGGTAAGGATAAAGACAAGTTAAAGGCAATTACCAGTTTCGCCGGTGGCGCAGTGATAGGCGGTTTGGTTAAAGCGAGCGACTTCAGTGCTAAACAAGCGGGCCTGCCTTCTGGCTTCATGGGCAATGTTGAACGGCCGAAGGTGGACAAGGATGAAGAGAAACTGAAAGAAATTAAGCGAGATCTGGCGATATTGAAGATCGAGGGCAAGAGTGAGGCCGACATTGAAGAGGCCAAGAAGAAAGTGAGAAAAGTAAATACCGAACAAATTGTAAAAATTGATCAAGATGATCTGGAGAGATTGGCAACGTTATTGTCTGATAATCAAGTGGCCGCCCTCGAACGCAAACTCGACCAGGATAAGTTTGGGAAGATTAAGCTCGCTAGGGAAAAACCGATCCGCGACGCTCTGGGCTTAGATGAGAAAGGCGCCCGGATCGGAGCCGTGAATGAGACCGCCTTAAGGGGAGCGATGGACGCGCTGTCACCGAGGACCTTCGCCAAGCTTAACGAAGACCTCTTCAAGTTTGACGAATTGATCAAGCACATGACCGGTGAAGAAGCGGCGGAATTGAAGAAGCAGGGCGTCAGTAGCGGCGTCATCAGACAGGTCAAAGAAAAGGTCATCGTCTTCGGGAGAACGCATTCGGCCTACAAGTGGGCCACGAGCTCCGCGGGAAGCAGAATAGACACGAGCGGCAACCCGGTGCCGGACGACGAGGAAGAAGAGAATGAGAACACCGGCACGGTGCCGACCGGCATGGGCTTCGGATCTTAGTTTAAACAAATATGACTTATACCCAAGAACAAATTGACGCCCAGTATCAGAAATTGCCTAACGCCATCAAGCACGTGATCTTCGATGTTGCCACCGCCGAGAAAATTTTCGATACCGGACAGAAATATGGCCTACATATTGACCAGGTAGGCATCTTAGCTGATGAAGTAACCTACATTATGCTTGGTCTAACTCCGGCCAGCCAATTTCCTCAAGAATTACAGCAAAAAATAGGCGTCGGAGCCGGAGTAGCGACGGCCTTAGGCCAAGATCTCAACCAAGCGATATTTTTACCTATCCGCGAAGCCATGCAGAAGGTTACCAAGCCAAACTTGAGTGAACTCGCCCCCGCGGCGGCGCCGGCCACTTTAAGCGCCGAGCAGGTCTTGAGGGAGGTGGAGAATCCAGCTCCCGCGCCAGTGTTGACCAAGACGGCCCCAATCTTGCCGCCGGAACAGACCGAACCGGATCTCTTGGAGAAAAAGCTGGCCAAGACCTTCGTCCTGCCGCGCGTCGAAAGCGCCACCAAGGAGGACGTAGATCTGTATCGGGAAATACCACGGTAGCTTTTAGGGAAATTAATGTACTACACCTACGTTCTAAAGAGCCTGAAGAATGGACAATTTTATACCGGTTCGACGTCTGATTTACGGAAGCGCTTTAGCCAACACAATGATGGGAAATCTACATACACCCACGGCCGAGGACCTTATAAGTTGATGTACTATGAGGCCTGTCCCAACGAAAGTGATGCCAGAAGCAGAGAAAAATATCTGAAGTCTGGGATGGGTAAACGATACATTAAAAACAGACTGAAAAAGTCCTTAGCCGAGCCTGAATCCCGTTAGAAAATCATCAACCGATCCTTATGGTACAATATATTTTAGTGTCATGATAAATAATATAATCTATTGTTGTCGTCAGTTAATTTTCTAACGGGATGAATTTCCAAGTTCCACAATTTATCGAGGTCGAGGATAAAATCTTCGGGCCTCTGACCTTCAAGCAATTTGTCTATATTGCCGGCGGGGCGGGGACTTGTTTTCTGATCTGGTCTATTATCCCCATCCGCTTCATCGCTATCATCGTTCTCGCGCCAGTGGCTGGTTTGGCCCTGGCCCTTGCCTTCTATAAGGTCAACGATCGCCCTTTTATTCTAGTGATGGAGTCGGCTTTCCGCTATTTTATCTCCAGCAAACTCTTCATCTGGCGCAAGAAAGAGGCACCAAGGTCGGACCTTAAAGATGCCCAAAGGTCCGACCTTGGTGGCCAACGCGGGATCAATATCCCTAAATTGTCATCCAGTAAATTGAAAGACTTGGCTTGGAGCTTGGATGTGAAGGAAACGATTAGGTAGAAACTTGGACACTCGGTGTCTTGCTTGCCTGTCACCGAGTGTCCAAGTTAAAAAAATGTTAAAATAAAACGATGGCAAGTAGTAGCACCAAAACCAACACCCCAGCCAAACCGGCGCAGGATTTTGTCCCAATTAAAGAAATTAGGGACGGCGTTGTGCTCCTGAAGGACGGCGACATGCGCGCGGTTTTAATTGTCTCCTCCATTAACTTCGCCTTAAAGTCGGAGGATGAGCAAAACGGTGTCCTGCTCCAATTCCAAAATTTTTTAAACTCGCTCGATTTTAGCATCCAACTCTTCATCCAATCGCGACGTCTCGATATCCGGCCCTACTTGCGGACGCTTGAAGAGCGCTATATTGCTCAAACCAATGATCTGATGAAGATCCAAACCAAGGAGTACATCGAGTTCATCAAGAAATTCACCGAGACCGCGGACATCATGTCCAAGAACTTTTTCGTCGTCGTGCCCTATAATCCGCCGGTCTTAGATCAGAGCGGCAAGCATGGCTTTTTGAGTAAGCTCCTGCCGGGCCGAAATAAAAACGAAGGACGAGGAGCGGCGGGGGAGGCCGATCAATTCGAAGAACAACGCTCCCAATTGGAACAACGCGCCGCTGTGGTCGAGCAAGGCTTCAACAGTATCGGCTTGCGAGTGGTTCAATTAGGCACCGAGGAGCTGGTTGAGCTTTATTTCAAAATTTTTAATCCAGGCGAGTCAGAAGTACCAGCAATATGAACAGCTTTATGGGGTTATTAAATCTATTCAAAAAGAAAGAAGGGCGGAAGCCAGTGGTGGCACCGGTCTATCCGCAAGATATTTACCAGATGGGTGTCTTGGAGTTCCGCGACATCATCGCGCCTTCGGCCCTGCGGATTACGCCGCGTCTCTTGAACTTGGGCGATAAACTAGCCCGCACTTTCTATGTTATCTCCTACCCCCGTTTTTTAACCGGTGATTGGTTCTCACCCGTCATTAATCTCGACAAGGCTTTTGACATTTCCATTTTAATCCATCCAATAGACACCGCCTCGGCCCTGCGACATCTGCAGAAGAAAGTGGCTGAAGTCCAGAGCCAAATTAGTATTAAGGAGGAAAAGGGCTTGGTTCGCGACCCGGTTCTCGACACCGCTTATGCTGACATCGAAAGTCTGCGCGACTCACTCCAACAAGCGCGCGAGAAAATTTTCGAGGTGGGAGTCTACATCACCATCTACGGCGACACTGAAGACGAACTCGACGAGGTCGAAAATCAAATCAAGGGTATTCTCGACTCTAAATTGGTCTACTTAAAGCCCGCCCTCTTCCAGCAAGCGGAGGGCTTCCGAAGCGTTTTGCCGGTAGCGCAAGATCAATTGAGTGTTAATTATAAACTCAACTCGACGCCGCTTTCCTCCATCTTCCCCTTCGTTTCCTTCGACCTCACTTCCAATAAGGGCATTCTCTATGGCATCAATCGCCATAATTCCTC
>CAYIMH010000007.1:0-14433 GCA_964364525.1 uncultured Candidatus Saccharibacteria bacterium
TAATGCCGATGGTGTCCTGGGCAAAACTTACGGTTCTATGATCGCGCCGACCAATCTTGGTAGTGGCGGGACAACTCTTTTGTGTTATGGCTATGGCGGCGGGGCCTTAATTATGACCGTTAGTGGCACCACGACAATTAACGGCACGATCAGCGCGCGCGGCGCTGACGCTGATGGTGGCGGCGATTATGCCAGCTCGCTCTGCGCTAGCGGTGGCAGTGTTTTTGTTACCACCGGTTTTATCACCGGCTCGGGTCTGATTCGCGTCAACGGTAGTCCGGGAAACAGCATTGGTCGCGCTGGCGGCGGCGGAAGAATCGCCCTGGTTTTAACAGGGGCGGGTGCCGATTTTTCTTCTTTTAGCACGGATAATCTGACGGCTTACGGCGGGCAAGATTCTGCCGTGGCCAACAATGATGGCGCGGCCGGCACCATCTATTTGCAAACCACGGCCCAAGGCAGTAATGGCGGACAATTAATTATTAACAACAACAATCTTGTTTCCACTTCAACCGTCTCTACTACTCTCAATGACAATGAGGCCACGACAACCACAGTCGGCTCTATTACTATCCAAAACAAAGGCAAATTTAATATCGGTAGCGACGACACTCTAACCATTGGCGGTACTGGCATTACACTAACCGTCAATTCCGATACGATCTTAACCAATAATAATTCCCTATCTATCGGCGGCACGGGGGTAACTAATAGCGGCACTTGGACTAATGCCTCCAGTTCGCTGGTGACCTATACCGGCCAGACGGATGACAGTGCCGTGACCGTGTTCGCTAACCCTTATGGAAAATTGACGCTCAACAATAGCGGCACCACCTTCAATGCCGGCGGTAATTTGACTATTTACGCCACAACCACTATTTCTGCCGGCACTTTTGATGTGACGACCAATAATTATTCACTAACGATCGGTAACGACTGGGTTAATAACGGTACCTTTACGCCACGCGGCGGTACGGTCACTTTTGCCACCTCGACTGGCGCTTACTTCATTACTTCGGGAGGTTCATCATTCTATAATTTAACTTTTAACGACAGTAGCGGTTCGGCGACTTGGCAATTACAAGATGCGCTAGATGCCAACAACAACTTTACTATTACCGGCGGCACCCTGAATGCTAACGGTAAAAATATAAATGTTGGTGGCAATTGGCTAAACAGCGATATTTTTACCGCTAACTCCGGAGCCGTTACTTTTGACGCGACCGATACCGGTCACACGATCGACACCGGCACTTACCCATTTTACGGTTTAATCTTCAATGGCACCGGCGGCATCTGGGACTTAAGCGCCGCCGCGACCACGACCAACGCCTTGACTATTACCACCGGCGCTTTTGATTTGAATGGGAAAAATTTTGTCGCCACCGGCGCTACTTTCAGCAATAACGGTACTCTGCGTTTACAGAGCGGGGAGACGCTGACTGGTTTAACCATGGATACTGACTCCGGCACCATTGAATACGACGGTACCGGCGCGCATACCGGCTTCCCTACGGTTTTGGGCAATACTTATTACGGTCTCAAATTAAGCGGCGGCGGCACTTGGACTCTGAACAATAATCTTGATACTAACGGCAGTTTGACAATTGACACGAGCACAACGCTCAACACCAGTGGCAGTAATTATCAAATTAATGTCGGTAAGGATTGGGCCAATAGCGGGACCTTTACTGCCAATTCCAGCGCCGTAATTCTGGACGGCACCGGTCAAACTATTTCCGGCTCAACCAGTTTTTATAATTTAACCAAAAGCGTGAGTTCGGCCGACACCCTGACTTTCGGTGCCGGCACGACACAGACGATCAGTAATACCCTCACCCTAAGTGGCATTGCGGGTAGTTTGCTTTCTCTGCGTAGTGGCAGCAGTGATAGTACCTGGTATTTAAATCCAGCTAACAATACAACCGGAAATTATTTATCGGTTAGAGATTCGACTAATCTGGGATCAAGTGAAATTAACTGTCGCGATCGGGGTTGTGAGAATGCCGGAAATAATAGCGGCTGGCTATTTGATCTGGTGGCCAGCGTTGGCAGTAGCGGTGTGGCCATGGTACCACTTGCGTGCAACGCTTTTGAAATCAGGGTCGGCGGTCAATGTCTTAGACTTCCACCGCCAGCGCTTACGGTTGACCTAAAGGCCAATGGTGGCAATGGGCCCTTGATTCTGACCGCCCCCGCCACAGTTAATTTGTCGTGGCTGACCATGGGTGCCACTGTTTGTTTGGCCAGTGGTGACTGGCCGGTCACCGGATTAAAGCTGACGCAGGGGAGCGAAATGGTCGATCTATCAACTGCCAGATCATATACTTTTCGCCTGATCTGTTCCAGGACTGGCGAAGTTGAAGTAGATCGAGTGACGATCACCGTCCTGGCGCCACCGCTAATTACCGTTTCCGGTTGTACTGACGCGCTGGCCGAGAATTATAATTCGCGAGCGACGGATGACGATGGCACTTGTCAATATCAGGTGTCGCCCGAACCCGATGCTGGACCAGACAATTTGCCCGACGAGAATGATGGCGATAATCAAGGCGATGGTAGCCAGTCAGCCCCAGGCGGTTCCGATGAGACGATTGTGGGGCCCGACACCAATCTGGCCAGCACTACGCCTTTGTTGGTGGCGGCCTGGCTCCCGCCGTCTTTTATTTCCACCTTAACAACCGGCGCCGTTAAACCGATTGTCTTAACCATGGGCCTCCTCGCCGGGGCGATTCCTCTGGTGGCCGTCTCCGGCCAGATTTTCTCTTTTTACGATCTTTATTTGATTTTAATCCGCGCTTTCCGCACCCTCCTTTCACTTCTTGGTTTGCGCAAACGGGCACCGGAGTGGGGGACGGTTTATGACGCGGTAACCAAACATCCCATCGACCCGGTCTATGTCTCGGTTCTGGGTGCCGGGGGCAAGCGACCCATCACTAACGCCATCACCGATCTCGATGGTCGCTACGGCTTCCTTCTTTCGTCCGGGGCTTATCACTTGGCGGCCAGCAAAACTCACTACCGCTTCCCCTCCTTACTGCTTGCCGGTCACGGCCACGATGAGGTCTACAGCGATCTTTATTTTGGCGAGCCTCTTGTCCTCAAGCGAAGCGATTTGGTGACCAAGAATATTCCCCTCGACCCGGTTGATTTCGACTGGAATGAGTTTGTCAAGCAAAAATTACACCTTTTCCAGATTTCCGAACGCCGCCGGCATCTCGTTAATTCCCTGTCCTTCGCCGTTTACCTGATTGGTCTGGCCATCGCTCTCTTGGCGGTTTGGAATACTCCGAGCGTGATCAATCAACTGGTGGTGCTTCTCTATGTGGTGGTCTGGGTCTCTCGCCGTCTCTGGGCCGAACGCCACCAAGTGACCAAAGTGAGTCGGGCCGACGGTACCCCGATCGCCTTCGCCGTCATCCGCGCCTTTGTGGAGGGCATTGCCGAGCCGGTCAAGAGCGTTGTCACTGATGTCGCCGGTCGCTTCTACTGCTTGCTTCGCCCGGGTATTTATTACTTCACTGTTGAAGAAAAGCTCTCCGATGGCACCTATCGCTTAGTCCATAAAACGACCCCACTTAATCTCGAAAGCGGCCTTCTCGACCAGGACTTGACAATCGAGTAAGGCCCGCCATGTTTTTTGTATTTTGACCCAGGATTGTTTTTACTATAAACTGGGGTCAATGCGGCAATCATTTCTCTTTACCAAGACGAGGCGGGAGGCGCCCAAGGACGAGGTGGCCAAGAACGCCCAGCTCTTGGTGCGGGCCGGTTTTATCCACAAGGAAATGGCCGGCGTTTATAGCTATTTGCCGCTTGGTCTGCGGGTGCTCAACAAGATCATTGGCATTATCCGCGAGGAGGTGAACGCCATCGGCGGACAAGAGGTCCTCTTGACCACGCTCCAAGATCCTGCCCCGTGGCGGGCCTCTGGCCGCTGGGCCGATGAGGCGGTGGATATTTGGTTCAAGACCCATCTCCACGACGGGCGCTCTTTCCATCAAGGTAGTGAATTGGGTCTGGCCAATACTCACGAGGAGCCGCTGACCGCGCTGATGCGCGAGCATATTTCTTCTTACAAACATCTGCCGGCCTACGTTTATCAGTTTCAGAATAAGTTTCGGAACGAGCTCCGGGCCAAGTCGGGGATTATGCGTTCACGCGAGTTTATTATGAAGGATCTTTATTCTTTCAGTCGCAACGAGGTCGAGTTCAAGGAGTTTTATGAGAAATGCGCCGCGGCTTACTTGCGCATCTTCGATCGCGTGGGCTTGGGCGCTAAGACCTATAGAACTTTTGCCGGTGGTGGCTCGTTCAGTAAATTTAGCGATGAGTTCCAGGTCGCCTGCGAGGTCGGCGAGGATATTATCTATATCCACAAAGATCGTCATATCGCCGTCAACAAAGAAGTTTATACTGATGAGGTGCTGACTGAATTGGGGCTGAAGAAAGAGGAATTGAAGGAGGCCAAAGCGATCGAGGTGGGCAATATCTTTCCCTTAGGAACCAAGTATTCCGCGGCTCTCGGCTTAACCTTTAAAGACGAGGCGGGCAAGGTGACGCCGGTAATGATGGGTTCTTATGGTATCGGGCCGGGCCGAGTGATGGGGACGATTGTCGAACTCCAAGCGGATGAGAAGGGCCTCAATTGGCCAGCTACCGTTGCTCCCTTCCAAATTCACCTAATCTGCCTGTCGAGTAAACAGGCGGCCACCCGTGAAGCGGCCGATAAACTCTATGCGGAGTTGACTAAAACTGGCATCGAGGTGCTCTACGATGACCGAGAGGCGCCGGCGGGGGAGAAATTCGCCGACGCCGATCTCTTGGGTTTGCCTGATCGCGTCGTGGTGAGCGATAAAACAGTGGCGGCCAATAAGGTGGAATTCAAAGAACGAGGCGAGGAGGCAGCTAGGCTGGTGAGCGAGGAAGAGCTAGGGCGGTTGCTACATTCTAAATAAAATATGTTCGAGCGATTTTTTCAAGTCTTTTCCGATGATATCGGGATTGATCTGGGTACGGCTAATACTCTGGTCTATGTTAAGGGCCAGGGCGTGATTATTAATGAGCCTTCGGTGGTGGCGATGAACGAGAAGACGGGTCGGGTGGTGGCGATCGGCAATGATGCTAAGCAGATGATCGGCCGGACTCCCACTCATATTAACGTAGTGCGCCCTTTGGTAGATGGCGTCATTTCTAATTTTGAGGTGACGGAAGAGATGCTGGCTTATTTTATCCGCAAGGTGGCCCAACTTTCGCCCAAGAAATTTCTTCGCCCTAGAGTGGTGATCGGTGTGCCCTCCGGTATCACCAACGTCGAGATCCGCGCTGTCCGCGACGCGGCCAAGAACGCCGGCGCGCGCCAGGTGCACATTATTGAAGAACCGATGGCGGCGGCGATCGGTATCCGCTTGCCGGTCTATGAGCCGGTGGGTAGTATGATTGTGGATATTGGTGGTGGGACCACCGATATTGCGGTCATCTCGCTGGGCGGCATTGTTTTGTCCAAAAATTTGAAGATCGCTGGTGATCGCTTAAATAAAGATATTATCACTTATGTCCGCGATGAATTTAAGATTTTGCTCGGTGATAAGACGGCGGAAGAAGTAAAAATCGCCGTGGGCGCGGTGTTGAAACGGCGAGAGCCTTTAGATGCTACCATTCGCGGCCGCGATCTGATCTCCGGTCTCCCTAAAGAAGTAATTATCACCGATTCGGATATTAAAGAGGCAATCACGCCTTCAATTAATATTTTAGTTGACTCGGTTAAGGAGGTGCTCGAGGCCACGCCGCCGGAAGTTATTTCTGACATTATGCACAAGGGATTAATACTTTGTGGCGGTGGAGCGCTCTTGCGCGGTCTTGACGAGCTTCTGGCGCAGGAGTTAAGAATCCCCGTGACAATTGCCGACGATCCCTTGACGGCGGTGGTACGCGGTGCCGGTGTGGTTTTGGAGGATATTCGGCGTTACCAAGAAACACTAATTGATGTCGGCGATGATTTATCTTCGAGGTAAAAAGCGAGTTACCGGTGTTTGGCGACGCCTGCTCGTGGGACTCTTGGCCCTGCTTGTCCTGTTTGTAATTGGTAATTGGTGGGGCGGGAACGCTGATTTGGCGAGTATTGTGGCTCGTCCTTTTTGGTCTATCGGGGAACGTCTAGTGGCCGGCTCTGGTGGTTTGTGGCAACTCTTCAGTAATCAGGAGCGTCTAGCGGCAGAGAACACGGCCCTGAAGAGTCGCCTGTTTGAATTGGAGGCTAGATTAGCAGGACAGAATTTATTAATAGCCGAAAATGAAAAACTGCGCGCCACCCTCGGTTTAGCCGAAACGACCGGTCAGAAAATTATTACTCGGATTATTTCCGGTTCGGAGCAGGGCCCCTTCGACACTTTGCTGGTGGATGCCGGTTCGGCTCAACATCAGACTGATGTTCTGGCACCTGGCGATCTGGTTGGCTTAGAGAACCGACTAGCCTTGGGGCGAGTCATCGAGGTGGGAGTCAAAATAACCAAAATCAAATTATTCTCCGCCCCGAGTAATGAATTGCCGGTGACTCTCGGCACCTCGGCCACGCCGGTTAAGCTTGTCGGCCGGGGCCTGGGTAATTTTATTGCGGAAGTGCCGCGGGGGGTGGCGGTGGCGGTTGGTGATGAGGCCGTTTTCAATAGTTACTCCCAAGATTGGTTAGTGGCGATTGTCGGCTCGATTGACGGTAACGATAGCGAGACCACCCGGAAAGTCTTGCTTCGCGCCCCGCCCAACTTAAGTCAATTGCGTTATGTGGAAATTTATCATTATTAGATTATGTAGTCTCTTCGGCCTCTGGCTCTTGGCGTTGTGGTTGCCGTGGTGGTTTCTCTTGATCGTCGCGGCGTTGGTAATTTGGCGCCAAGCTCACTTTTACGAGTTGCTCTTGGTGGCGTGGGGTTACGACTCTCTCTACGGTCCGAGCGGTAATCTCGCGGCCGCCGATTGGCCTCTCTTGGCCACGCTTATTGTTTTTCTTCTCATTTGGTTGATAGAATTGGTCAAAGAAAGCGTGGTTATTTATCGCCCCTCGTTTTAGGTTACAATAGGGTAATGTGGTGGCGATCCCGTCGCGCGATTAAAAAACCGCTGGATCCGGAGGCGACTTTTCTTGATTCCAGCAATTTACCCTCCTTCGATGATCAACAATTCGAAGGGCGGATTGAGCGTCCGGTTAAAAAATCGGCCTTCTACCTTCTGGAGGGCGCCTGTCTTTTAATCAGTGTGATTCTGCTAGTGAAGACCGGCGATTTACAGATTGTTAATGGCGAGACCCTGGCTCGGCGCAGTCACAATAACACCCTGCGCCAAACGCTTATCTTTGCCGAACGAGGGATCATCACCGATCGTTTGGGAAAGGAATTAGCCTGGAATGACGGCGGCCGTCGTTATATCGCGACGCCCGGCTTTGCTCATCTGGTCGGTTATATCGGTTATCCTAACGAAGAAGAATTGGCCGGCGGCGATCATCCAATGGAAATGATCGGCCGGAGCGGGGCGGAAGATTTTTTTAATGATGATCTGCGTGGTCGGCGGGGGTTAAAAATTGAGGAAGTGGACGTTAAAGGCGCCGTTCAATCCGACTATATTTTAGACCAGCCGGTAACTGGCAATGATTTGGTTCTGGCCATTGACGCGCGGCTCCAGGAAAAAATGTCGGGTTATATCTCGGCCCTAATCGAGGAGGGACGCTTCCAGGCTGGCGCCGGGGTGATTATGGACACGCGGAGCGGGGAGCTCTTGGCTCTAGTCAGTCAGCCCGAATACGATCCCGCAATCTTAGTGAGTGGCAAGGACCGGGCCCGCATTTCAAGTTATATTAATGATCCTCGGCACCCCTTCCTGGACCGAGCGCTTCTGGGCATCTATACGCCGGGTTCAGTAGTTAAACCCTTCATTGCTCTGGCGGCTCTGAACGAAGGAGTGGTCACGCCGGAGAAAAAAATCTTGTCCACCGGCTCTATCAGTATTCCCAACCCCTACGACCCGGAAATGAGTACGGTCTTCAGAGACTGGAAGGCGCATGGTTATGTTAATATGCGCGAAGCTTTGTCGGTGTCGTCAGACGTCTACTTCTACGAAGTCGGTGGCGGTTATCAAGACCAGCCCGGCCTAGGCATCTCCCGGATCGAAGAGTATATGCGTTATTTTGGCTTCGGTACGACTAGCGGACTTCAATTCTCGGGCGAAGCGGCGGGAATTATCCCCAGTCCGGAGTGGAAAAAAGCTAATTTTAACGGCGAAGACTGGTATTTGGGCAACACCTATCACACCGCCATTGGTCAATACGGTTTCCAGATCACACCCCTGCAATTGGTGCGGGGCACGGCCGGTATTGCCAATAGCGGACGCCTGCCTCGGCCAACCGTGCTTAAACGTGAGCCGGGTGCCATGGCCGAGTTCGATCTTGTTCCAAAAGTTAAGCCCGAATATTACCAAGTAGTCCGCGAGGGAATGCGCTTAGGAGTAGAGAAAGGGACAGCGAATGGTCTCAATGTTTCTGCGGTTAAGATCGCGGCCAAGACTGGTACCGCCGAACTCGGAGTGAGCAAAGGCAAGGTTAATTCGTGGGCGACCGGCTTCTTTCCCTACGAAGCTCCGCACTATGCTTTCGCGGTGGTGATGGAATCGGGCGATCGCACCAACACCATCGGCTCCGTCTTCGTCATGCGCCAACTCTTCGACTGGATGGCCTACAATACGCCGGAGTATTTAGCAGTAGATTAATTTTAGAAGAAGGAACTTAAAATTATGCCAGAGCAATTCGGAGAAGATTTAACTAATAGCGAAACTCCAGAGTCTCAAAAACCATTTGATTTAACTAAATCATTGGTTGTGAGTAGTTTTGATTATGACAGAGGCGATTTTGAGAATGAGGGAAATAAACTTTTTGAGTTTGAGGGAGATCCACGTTATGTTGTGAGAATTGAAGACATCGAGTTTCTGAAAACCTACTTTTTTAAAGAAGCGTCATCTCCACAAGAAACGATGAAGAAAACAAAGGAATTGTTTGATGAATTAAAAGAAAAATACGGTATTATCGCACCAGTTAATTTTGCAATCGTAGAAGGTTGGGAAAAGAAAGGGCCGTTGCTTTATATCGTTACTGATAAAGTAGAGGGACAGCGCCCGGAAGAAGTAGATTTCAATTTTCCCGATAAGGAGGAGCTAATAAAAAAGTTTGAGGACTTTTATGTATCACTCACAAGATATTTCATAGACAAATTCAAAAGTGATGATTTAGTGTTTTGGGATATTGCTAAAAGTTCTGCTATTAAATATGGTAAAAAAGAGGGCGATACCCTTCCCAATCTGTATGTTATAGATACAGACCCCAAACTTATTTCCGGCAGTTCTGGTATTGGAGACCTTACCGATATGTTTCCAACTATTCAAATGATAGAGGCAAAAGGCGGAAGGAGGTTTAGTCTTGTTAGAAAGGAATTGAGCGATTTTTTAAGTCAGTTGGACTCTGAAGAAATTAAACCGGCCGATAAAGTTTCAGAAAATTATATGAAAAGCGTAGCAGGATGCATAAAAGCATTTTTGGAAGATGGGCGGTAGATGAAGCAAGGAAGGATAAATCAAGAAGGAATGGACAAAGATTCGCGCCGAGATCGCCGTCATCTTAATCATCGGAGCGAGAACCTGTTTAATACGTTTCAAACTAGTTACCAATTTTTTGGCTGGATCAAATCTAAAATTTGTACAGTTTATTCCAAACCAAAATTATCTGCTTTTTGTCTGTGGCGGCAAGAGTCCCAAGTTTCTTGTAGATGTCTTTCTTACTTAAACAAGCAATCTTGGCCAATCTGACGAATGAATCAAGCAACAAACCAGATTGCTCCCATGTCTTAATTTTGTAATCGCCACCGTTTTTCCGGGCAGACGTGGTGATAGGCGCCAACACAATATCATCGTCTCCGATATCTAAAATAACCAACGCCGGACGCTGCTTTCTGTTTCCGTCGGTTTGATAAAAAGCAACCAAGACAATGTCACCAAATTTATATTTGGTCATAGATAGCATCGGCCTTGCTGTAGGATTTCGAGAAATGGTCCTTGGCGGCATTTTTCCATAAATCTTCATATTTTTCGCCCATCCTAGAGCGCCTCACCAGATTTTCGTATTGCCGACGGGGGACGAGGATCAGGTCTTTCTCTTTAGTTAATTGCGTAGGTATGGTTATTGTTGTCATGTGCAAGAGTCTAGCATTATTTGCTTTCTACTTCAACTTCCGCTAGAATGGTCTATTGTAAAATTAATCTTTCGGCCTTATGGATAAAAATTATTTGAGTAAGGAGAAGTACGAGGAGTTGGCGGCGGAGTTGGAAGGATTGAAGATAAATCGCCGCAAGGAGGTGGCCGAGCGATTGGAGGCGGCTAAGGCCCTCGGCGACTTGTCCGAGAACGCCGAGTATCATGCCGCTCGTGACGAACAGGCAGAAATCGAAGACCGGATCAGCCAGCTGGAGAATATTCTGAAGAGCACCGAGATTATTTCTGGACACCATAGCAATAAGGTAGAACTGGGTTCAACGGTAGTAGTTAAACAATCAGGCGGGGGCACCGAGCAGGCTTATATGCTCGTCGGCTCGGAGGAAGCGGATGTCGTGGCTGGCAAAATTTCTTATCAGTCACCGCTCGGGGCCGCGCTACTTGGCAAGAAACGCGGCGATCAGGTGATGGTCACGACACCCAAGGGGCCCATTGCTTACGACATTATTAAGATCGACTAGTTATTTATGGCTTCACTAGAAGATATTCGTCACGAGCGTCTGAAGAAGCTCGAAGCGATGCGTGCCGCTGGGGTTGATCCTTATCCGATTAAGGTTGGGCAGGATTACTGGTTACGCGAAGTGGTCAAGAAGTTTGTCACATTAGAGAAGAAGGGCAAAGCGCTCACGGTGGTGGGTCGAGTCCGGGCGCGACGCGGTCAGGGGGCGATTATTTTTATTGATCTCGATGACGGGACGGCCAGATTGCAAGCAGTTTTGAAGCGTGATAATGCCCCGGCGGGCGTGGGCGCGGAAGCACTCGCCAATTTCGAAGCCTGGGTAGATGTCGGCGACTTTATTGAAGTCACTGGCACGCTCTTTGTCACCAAGAAGGAAGAGCGCTCGCTCCTAGTCGGGGAGTGGCGAATTATCAGCAAGAGCCTGCGACCATTACCTGATAAATGGCATGGCCTGCAAGATATTGAGGAGCGTTTTCGTCATCGCTATCTCGATACTTTGATGTCGCCGGAGATCAAACAGCGCTTTCTCACCCGGTCTAAGATTGTTAAAACCGTGAGGCAAATTTTGGACCGGAGCGGTTTTTTAGAAGTCGAGACACCCATCCTCCAGCCCCTAGCCGGCGGCGCTTCTGCTCTGCCCTTTATTACTCATCACCAAGCTCTAGATATCGATATGCATCTCCGGATCGCGCCGGAACTCTATTTGAAGGAGCTACTGATTGGGGGCTTTCCCAAGGTGTATGAAGTGAGTCGCAATTTCCGTAATGAGGGGATAGATACCACTCATAATCCTGAATTCACGACGGTGGAATGGTACGAAAGTTTTAGCGATGCCGCGGGGCAACGTCAATTGGTGGAGACCTTGGTCAAACAGACGGTGACCAAGGTGCTGGGGACAAGCACACTCATCTTCGACGGCCACCAGATTGATTTTAGTAAAGACTTCGCCGTGGTTTCCTATTTCGATTTGCTCCAGCGCCACGCCTTGGTGGTTAATCCCGAGAGCGCCACAATGGAGGAGTTGCGGCTTAAGGCCCAACAATTTGGCCTCGCGGTGGAGCCCGGTGCGGGCGTGGAGAAATTGCTCGATGCGATTTACAAGAAAACTTGTCGGCCGAAATTAATCCAACCGACTTTTATTGTTGATTATCCACGCCATTATCTGCCTTTAGCCAAACGGCTCGATGGGCGCCCTAATTTAGTTGATGCTTTCCAGTTAATCATCGGCGGATTGGAATTAGTCAAGGCCTTCTCCGAACTCAATGATCCGGTAGATCAACGCGAGCGCTTTATGGAGCAAGAGAAAAATCGCGCGGCCGGTGACCAGGAGGCGCAACCTAAGGACGAGGCTTTTCTCGAAGCGCTTGAATACGGGATGCCGCCCGCTGGCGGGGTCGGTTTAAGCATTGATCGCCTGACAATGCTCTTGACCGACAGCAAGAATATCCGGGAAGTAATTCTTTTTCCCACCTTACGACCCCGAGGTCCCGCCAATGCTTGAAGAGTTGACATCGGAAATTAAAAATGCTAGTTAGAAGATCGTAGTCTAACTCTGTTAATTATGAAGTGGTATAAAAAGAAGAAATTCTGGTTAATTTCGGCCGTTATTGTGGCCCTTGCCGTCGGCGGTTGGCTGGTTTTTGGCCGAGCCGGTGATCAAATTGAGACTGTTAAGGTCAAGAAAACGGATTTAATCCAGACCGTCAGTCTAACCGGCCGAGTACGGCCGGAGAGCGAAGTGGAATTGGCTTTTCGACAATCGGGCCAGGTGGCTAGGATAAATGTCGCCGTCGGCCAGACAATTAGACGCGGCGGGGTAATCGCGGAATTAGCGGCCACCGAGCCGCGCTTGGCCGTTTCTAACGCTGAATTAAATCTGGCCGACACCCGTTTGGCGCTGGACAAGATGTTGGCGTCTACCCAAACTAATCTGCTCCAGAGCCAGCTCAATAAAATTTATGAGGATGGTTTGGTGGCGAGTGCGCCGGTTTATAATGACTTGCCAGATATTTTAAAGGCACTTGATAATATCTATTTCGGCAACGATTTAAAAAGCAGTACCGACATCGATAATAATTTAGAATATTATCTTGAGGTGGTTGATAATTATACTTCTCGTTTTAACGAAGTGCCGGATCGAGCCAAGCGCGATTATGAGACCATTCAGCGCCGTTATCAGAGCGCCTTTGCGGATTATCAAGCGGCTCGTCGTGGCGGCGCCGATGATGTACGAGAGTCAGCTATTTTATCCACTCGCGATTTATTGGAGCAAACGGCCAATTTGATTAAAGCTGGCCAGGACCTCATCCAGTTTTTCCAAGACAAATCCGTTACTGACCACTGGACGCCGGAACAACCAACCGTGATTGCCAAACAGCTTGGCGATCTAATCGCTTATCGCGAGACGATCAGCGGCCATCTAACCAAATTGATTGAGATCACCAATACTCTCGCGGCGCAGAAAGATAAGCTGACCGATGAAGGATTCGATCTGGATGGCCAGCGCCTGCGCATCAAGCGGGCGGAGAATGATCTGGCCGAGGCCAGAGATCGCCTGGCCGACTATTACCTGGCGGCCACTTTTGACGGAATTATTGCCAGCAGTGATTTGAAGCTTGGTGTTTGGGTTAGCGCCGGTTTGCCAGTGGCCAAATTACAGTCGGTGAACAAATTCAAAATCGAAGCTGATGTGCCGGAGGCGGACATTGCTAAAATTAAGGTTGGACAGACTGGGGCGGTGACGCTCGACGCCTATGGCTCCGACACCGGTTTCTCCGTGATCGTGAGTAAAATCGATCCAGCTGAAATCTTGATCGAGGGCATACCAACTTATCGAGTTACCCTCCATTTCACTAACGCCGATCAGCGGATCAAGTCGGGTATGACCGCTAATGTAGAAGTGGCGACGGCCAAGAAGGAAGGCGTGCTGGCGGTACCGGCGCGCGCGGTGACCACTACCGGCAACAAAAAAACCGTGCGACTCTTAATCAACGATAAATTAATAACTAAAACGGTAACCACTGGTTTGCGTGACTCGGCGGGTAATATTGAAATTATTAAAGGTTTAAAGGCGGGCGACCAAGTTGTGACTTATGCCCCTAATTCAAGTCAATAAACTCGAAAAAGTCTACCGCGAGGGCGAGATGGACACCACCGTGCTCCGCGGTGTCAGCTTCAATGTCGAGCGCGGCGAATTTGTGGCGATTATGGGGCCGTCGGGCTCGGGCAAATCCACTCTGCTTCACATTCTTGGCTTCTTGGATCGCGCCACTGGCGGTGAATATCTCTTCGAGGATAGGCTGGCCAGTGATTATGACGAATTGGCGGCGGCGCATTTGCGTAACCGCAAGCTCGGTTTTGTTTTCCAAACTTTTAACTTGATGCCGCGCAACACTGTTTACGAGAATGTGCGTTTGCCGTTAGTCTATTCTGAAACGCTCGAAGCGGACTGGGATAATATTACCCGCGAGGCAATCAAGGCGGTGGGACTCTTTCATCGCGCCGATTATGCCACTAGCCAGCTCTCCGGTGGAGAGAAGCAACGGGTGGCAATTGCCCGGGCCTTGGTGAACAAACCAGAAGTGATTTTTGCCGACGAGCCGACGGGTAACTTAGATTCTAAATCAGGGGCGGCGGTAATGGAGATTATTCAGCGCCTCAACGATCA
>CAYIMH010000008.1:0-14379 GCA_964364525.1 uncultured Candidatus Saccharibacteria bacterium
TGAACTTAAACTGCGTGGAGGCGCTGTAATCGTTGCCGAGAACTGCGGAACTAGCGGAGGTGCCACTCAAGGTCGGGGCTACCAAGGCCGCGCGGACACCGCCAGCGAGCGCATCAGAGCCGGACACAGTAGTAGTGTTGAAATTCGGCTTGTCCACACCAGTAATGAAGCTGGCATTGGCAAAGACCGTAGAGGAGGCCGCTGAGGTCTGATCCATCGTGTAATCATCGGAGTCAGCGAACAGGGACTTCAACGTAAAGGTCTTCTGGGTGCCAGCGGTAATCGGCACATTCAAGCTGGAGAAGGTAATGGTCCGGCCACTGGTACCACCAGCAGCTTCTGTACCACCACCTAATAGCGTACAACCAGTGAAGCTACCGTCATCCGGGCAAGAGCCTTCGTAGAGATCATAGGAATCGGTCAGACTGGCAAAGGTGACACCTGAGGTGGAAGCACCCATGACGACGGAATTGATCTCCAGATCTCGACCCTCGGCCTTCAGCTTAAAGACCTGTAAGGTCACACCGGGGGTCGTAGCCGTGGAAGAGACCTTGGCCCAGCGATCACCGGCGGCAGAGGCGTCGGTTGGCACCACATTGCCCGTACTCGCCGCCACGAAGTCCCAAGTGCGGTTAGTAGTCACGCCGGTAGTAACGGTGTAGTCGTCATCCTCATCGGCCACCACTACTCCATTGGATGGCTGACGGATAACTAAACCGCTAGCGGCCGCACGACTGGTATCGGTCACACCATCAACTTCGACGACGAAATAAACATTCGCGTCAGTCGGCAAGGCAACGTTCAAACCAGTAAAGGCCAATTGATAGAGCGAACCGGCAGTCACCTCGTTAAAGTCAGAAGAAGTCAGGTTGGTTTTCTCACCAATAACGACTCCATCCTTCTTTAGTCTAATCGCCCGCCAATAGAGCCAAGAGCGATTAGTAGTCTCAACCGTAAATTGACGGAGAATACCGCCATCGTTTGAGGCTCGAAGTTTGGTCTTATAAATCTCAACGTTATTCTGACCAATCTTCACATCGGTACCGTCAGACGGTGAACTCTCTAGAGAAACCGTGGCGACAACCAACTTGCCATCCGGACCAGTTGGAGCCGGTGTCGTTGGGGTAGTCGGGGGAGTCGTACTGGGGGCCAACGTACAGTTGCTGATAATAGTCATACCGTTCGGGCAAAGAGCCGGAGCCGGAGTGACCGTGCTAGGAGCGGTCGTACAGTTACTAGCCAATGTATTACCGTTCGGGCAGAGGGCTGGGGTAACTGGGCCAGGAGTGACGACAGCGCCACCGCCCAAACCAGCGGTCCTCATGGCATCTCTAGTAAGGGTGCCGTAGTAACCAGCCGCGGGGCTGACATCATTAGTCGCCTGCCAGGAGGCCAGGGCCGCCCTAGTCAAAGGACCAAAGTAGCCGAAGTCAGCACCAGCGGGCATTACTAAATTACCAGTGCCAACTAGAATCTGCTGTAAGGCAGTTACTCCGGCACCGGTGCTACCCACAGTCAACGGAGGTGTAGGCAGAGCAACTGAAGTGGCTGGAGTGCCAGACAGACCGTCCAATTGCGCCTGGAATTGGGCAATCATTGCCTGGAAATCAGCGATGGTATCGGCACTGACGGTCACGCCAATAAGCATGGCCACCATTGCCAAACCGACAAACAATTTCTTAATACTCATAATTTATAATCTAATTAATAAACTTAAAACAAACCTTTACTAATAATTCGTTTTTATTATTCCTCAAACCAGTCCGTCCAGCTCCAATCGACTAGGAACCGGTCAGATCAGAGAGAGGTCTAATAAACTAAGAAGGGGAAAGGCATAACCGAATATTTAATTTTCAAAGAACCGACTGGCAACCAAGACCAGAGTAACGGCGCAAGCACATTATAGTATCGACGAAGCCAAGCGCCAAAAGGCTTTGTGGATAAGTCTAGGCTTCGAGACGATACAGAAGCAGGTTAGCGTAACCGGCTGGCCGAGTCAACATTGACAAGGCTGGGCAAAGCTAGCGAGTATTGGCCAATTGGTAACGACTCCAGCGTCGCTCGCCCTCCTTCTTGAGGACCCCTAGACGAACCAGATCAATGAGCTCTCGTTGAACCGTTTTCGTGCTGAAATTAGGCACCGCACCAGCAATATCCTTGATCGAAGACCAGCCCTTTTCCTTAATAAACTTCAGGATTAATTGCTGGCGCTGACTATCTCCCTCCCGATAAGGAGACGGCTGGACAAGTGGTTTATGACCAGAAATATGATTATTTGCTGGCATTGAGGAGGGCGTTCTGGGAGCTAAAGTGGTAGGTGGCAGGGAAGAGTAATAATTAGGCAGATTAGGGATCTCGTTGACCGGATTATATTTGGTCCGCTCGCCCATAATCATATTGCGGAGCGAGAGATACTCTTGCTTGATGATAGTGAAGTTCATCTGTGATACCGCTTGGCCGTGGAGAGCAATATCAATTAGGGCCACCATTTGTCCTATAGGTTGGAGGGCGGCCGAGAGATCAATAGGATCAATGCTGGAAGAAACTCTTAACGACAGGTCGCGGAGTTGCCACTTGAGTGGATCATCGTCAGACATATATTTGGTGACTAAATATAAGGCTGAAGCTAGTTTTTGACTCTTCAGTAAGATAATTTGGCTTTTATTGTCCCTTAGCTGTGGTTGGCTGTCCCTTTGGTCAAATCTCATTTGTCTTATAGTATATATGAGACAAAATCGTTTGTCCAGCGACCAATCTCCTGTCCTTTATGTCTTTTACCAAATCCCCATAATTCTAGGGGCAAAAACATAAGTGTGCTAAAATTAATCGAATCCTAAAGACAATTAAAAGACTATGGCTAAAAAAGACTCGCCCAGCTTTATTAAGGGTGAAACCAAACACGGCATCTTAGCGGTAATTTGTTTCGCTTTAACATTATTCTTTGTTCTGGCCAGTCTCGGCTGGGCTGGCATGGTTGGCTCTGGAGTTTTCGACAATCTAAATGATTTTGTGGGTGTTGGTTATTTTGCCGTTCCCCTGGTCGCTCTCCTTTTAGGGATTTCCTTCTCTCGCTCGGGGCAACCCAATCTGATCCTTAGCCGGCTGGTAGCGGCGTTAGTCTCCTTTCTCGCCATCCTCGGTCTGATCGCAGTGATCTTCCGTAATTCTGTCGAGAGCAGTTGGAGTGGCGGCTGGCTAGGACAGAAGATCGCCGCCCTCCTCTTCAGCCTCTTCGCCTCTTATAGCCTCATCCTCCTCATGGCCATCGTCGTCATTGCCCAATTGGTGATGTTTGACGTTAAACCAGACTTCCAGAAATTATCTCCGCTCTATTGGTGGTGTCGAGCCAGAACCCGTGAGGAGAAGGCGAAACTTAATAATGAAGACATCGCCAAATTGAAGGTGGCCGGCGGTATCGAGGAGGCGGAGGCCAAAGAAAAGGAGGAGGGCGAAGCCTCGGACAAAAAACCAAGCCAGAAGAAAGCCGGCGCCGAAGCGGAGAGTGAGAGTAATGCCTTTGGTAAATTAATCAATTTTGGCCGACGCGGCGGTGGCGGCAAATTCGTTCCCCCGCCACTCACCCTGCTGGAGCGAGATAGCGGCAAGCCCATGGCCGGCGACATTAAGGCGCAAGCCAACATCATTAAACGGACACTGGCCAACTTCGGCATTGTCGTAGAGATGGATGAAGTTTCTATCGGCCCCTCCATCACCCGCTTTGCCTTCAAGCCGGCTGAGGGTGTCAAACTCTCGCGAATCGTCGCGTTGCAGAATGATCTCTCGCTGGCCCTGGCCGCTCACCCCCTCCGCATCGAGGCCCCCATCCCCGGTAAGTCGCTCGTCGGCATCGAGATCCCCAATAGCACTAAGTCGTTAGTCGGCCTCGCCTCGCTCGTAGGTAGTAAGGACTTCGCCGAGTCGCCACACCCACTCTATGTCTCCCTGGGTCGCGGCATCACCGGCGCCTCTTATTTCGCTAATTTAGCCAAGGCGCCCCATATCCTGATCGCCGGCACCACCGGTTCCGGCAAGTCAGTAGTTATCCACACTTTCATCACTTCCCTCCTCTACCGCAATTCACCCGAGCAACTCCGCTTCATTATGATCGATCCCAAACGCGTCGAGTTGACAATGTATAATAAACTTCCCCATCTCTTGACACCCGCGGTCACCGACCCCAAGCGCGCCATCCTCGTCCTCAAGTGGGCCATCAAGGAGATGGAGCGCCGTTATAATATTCTGGAGAGCAATTCGGTGCGCGACATTCAATCGTATCACAAAAATGTGATCGGCCCCGAGACTGAAAAAATGCCCTATATCGTCATCGTCATTGATGAATTGGCCGACATTATGTCTACCTACCCGCGCGAGCTCGAGGCCGCCGTTGTCCGCTTGGCCCAGATGTCGCGCGCTATCGGCATCCACCTGGTCCTCTCCACCCAGAGGCCCAGCGTGGAGATAATCACCGGCCTCATCAAAGCCAATATCCCCTCGCGTGTGGCGCTGCAAGTAGCTTCTCAAATTGACTCGCGCACCATCCTCGATATGGCGGGAGCTGAAAAATTATTAGGCGCGGGCGACATGCTCTACTTGGCTGGTGATATGAGCAAGCCGGTTCGTCTCCAATCAGCTTTTATCTCCGAGACCGAAGTTAAGAAAGTCACCGAGCATATTGCTAAGTCTTACCGAGATGAGCTGGGTGATGAGATTGTACTGACGGACACCGGCAAAAGTAGTACTATAGCAGTAGATTGGGAAGCTGAAGAAACGTCCGACGATGAGGACGAGATGTATGAAGAGGCTCGAGAATTAGTAATCCAAGAAGGCAAGGCCTCGGCCTCTTATCTTCAACGTCGCTTGAAAGTGGGCTACGCTCGAGCCGCCCGTCTCCTTGATATGCTTGAGGAACGTGGCGTTATCGGCCCCGGCGATGGTGCCAAACAGCGTGAAGTTTATATCAAAAATGAACCCACCGAAACGCAATTTTAATCGTTGGAGCGCGCGGCTAACGCCCAAGGCAGTGGCTTTTAGTATTTTCTTCCTGCTAATAATTATTTATGCCTTCTACCAAACGTATGCCTTAGCCGAGGGGCCCGACATTGCAATGGAACAACCAACGACTAACGGCACCATCACCGACCCCCTCGTGACCATCGCTGGACAAGCCGAGCGCATCTCCCATCTCTTCTTAAACGGCGGACAGATCTTCACCGACGAAAGCGGGCATTTCCGCGAGAAATTGCTCCTCGCTCCGGGCTATAATTTGATCACCCTCCTCGCTAAAGACAAATTTAGTCGCGAGATTGAACGGAGGATCGAGTTGGTTTATAGTCCGATTAATTAATAACGATTAACGCAAACAGACAACCATGATGAACAGAAAAGGCAAAGAGGATAAGGCCCCGCGTGCGACGCTCGGCATCGAGGACACCATCAAAAGCATTGAGAATAAGTTTGGCGAGGGCGCAATTATGAAGTTGGGCGATAAACCTAAAGTCGGCATTGGCGCCATCCCCTCGGGCTCCATCGGGCTCGACATCGCTCTTGGCATCGGCGGCCTGCCCCGCGGCCGCATCATCGAGATTTATGGCCCCGAGTCCTCGGGCAAAACCACGTTGGCCCTCCACGCCGTGGCTCAAGCCCAAAAAGCCGGTGGCATCTGCGCCTTCATTGATGCCGAGCACGCTCTCGATCCGGAGTACAGTAAGCGGATCGGCGTGAAAACCGACGAGCTCCTTATCTCCCAACCCGATTTCGGTGAGCAAGCACTGGAGATTGCCGACAGTCTCGTTCGCTCCGGCAAAATTGACGTGATTGTCATTGACTCGGTAGCGGCGCTGACGCCCAAGGACGAGATCGAGGGTGATGTCGGCGCCTACCATGTCGGTAAGCAGGCGCGGCTCATGTCTCAAGCTCTCCGCAAGATGACCGCCATCGTCGCTAAGTCCAAGACGGTGGTCATCTTTATCAACCAAATTAGGATGCAGATCGGTGTGATGTTCGGTAATCCAGAAACCACGCCCGGCGGCAAGGCCCTCAAGTTCTATGCTTCTGTCCGCCTCGACATCCGTCGCATTGCTCAGATTAAGAAGGGTGAAGAAGTGGTGGGCGGACGCGTCCGCGTCAAGGTGGTCAAAAATAAAGTGGCCGCCCCCTTCAGGGCCGCCGAGTTCGACATTCTCTACAACGAAGGCATCAGCCCCGAGGGCGAGATCATTGCGCTCGGCGAGAAAAGCGGCCTCATCACTAAGAGCGGCGGCGCTAGTTATGCTTACCAACCGACCGATAGCAAAGAAGAAATCAAGCTCGGGCGCGGTTACGATGCCGCCCGCACCTTCCTAAAAGAGAATCCGAAAATTAAAAATGATATCTTGAAAGCCGTTAAAGCCAAGTTGACAGAAGCGTCGGAATAAATTAGGCTCTACTCCACTATGGCGACCATTGCTTATAACGAGGTCCGCGAGCGCAAGTATATTGTGTTGGATAATGAGCCCTACGAAGTGCTCTCATCCCACGTCTTTAGGAAGCAACAGCGTAAGCCAGTTAACGCCACCAAGTTGCGTCATTTAATCACTGGCAAAGTGACTGAATACTCCTTCGCTGTTAGTGATAAAGTCGAGGAGGCTGAAATTGAATCTCGCCCCGTAATCTATCTGTACAGTAATCGCGGTGAGCATTGGTTCTGCGAAGCAGGTGACAAGAGCCAGCGCTTCAAGCTCGAGCCGGAACTAATTGAGAATAAGATCCGCTTCCTGCGCCCCAATGATACTGTCGACCTCCTGACTTTCAACGAGCGCATCGTCGGCCTCAAGACCCCCATCAAAGTGGAATTGAAAGTAAAGGAAGCCGCGCCGGCCGTCAAGGGCAATACCGCCCAAGGCGGTTCGAAGAAAGTCATTCTCGAAACCGGCCACGAGATCCAAGTGCCGATGTTTATCAATGAGAACGACGTCCTCCTCATCAATACCGAAACGGGTGAGTACGTGGAGAGAGTGGGGAAGAAATAGTTTAAGTTGCCGTGTGACGTCCATTAGATTTCCTGGCCACACGACACTAAATCTACTCCATATCTACTACATTTTTCATATAAAAACCGGCATCTTTACAGGGATATTTTATAAAATCTACTACCCTACTACTACAAATCTACGACAATTTACTTTACTAATTTCCAACATCCAGCATTTTTACCTGAATAACTTCTCCTGTCACCAATAAATTCTATCTTCTTCTCTTTTCTTAATTCATCAAGAAGTCTATAAATTTGGTGCCATTGTAAACTTGGCAAAACCTGAGTCAACTCTTTTTTAAATCCCCTATCAAAATTCTGGAGATGTTTTATTATCAACATTTTGTTTTCTTCCTTAGAAAGACCGCGATGTCGTGTATATTCACCGGCCTTATTGGTGTCACCATAATAATGCCGAGATAATAAATATTTGCCATAGCCCATCTTTTCTATGAGCCCCATTTCAAGAAGATTGTCTGTAATATAACTAGATTGCACCCTTTTGTTTTCTTTAATCTGATTGAGCAAAATCAACTCTTTATCACTTAATTCTCTATTTTTTTGATTAGCTACATTAAAGACATATTTTGCAAATTCGACATCTCTTATTTTTCCATCGAGCTCCAAAAGAACATTATTTTGGTTAGTTCTTGAATAATTGGGAGGATTTTTCCCAAAAGAAAGTTGGTTTTTGAACATTAAATTCACTCCATTCCCTAGATGCTCAACGAACTCGGATTTAAAAAGAGTGTCCGCAATTAATTTATTTCTTGTTTTCGATTCATCAAGAATATTTTCTACTGTCACTCCGCCGATAAAACCACCGGGACTTTTTATCTCTATCTTTTGCTGATATTGAGTAATAAAAATGCTTTCGTTTAGAGAATAATCCCTGTGGATTATGGCATTATTTATTGCCTCTCTTATGCTTTCTTCATCAAAAGCTTTCACATCTCTAATCAACATCCCTTGTGGTACAGATAAGGTCAAGTTTCTGGCATTTATCTTTTCCCAAATCTTGTTGTAGTAAAGCAGATAACCCCCACTAAATATCTCGATGTCGTGAGTTCTGGTTTCACTTTCATCTATTTTGTATGAATATCTGATTTCGACGCACGGCATTATTCTCGACAGAGTCTCATCTTTGGCGAGCAGCACCATGGCCGCGATCGTTAATTTACCATCTCGGAGTAATTGCAGATCTTTTAATAATTGCTCATCTGATAGTTTATCAATGTTGACCTTAAATCTCCCTGAATTTTTTAATAGCTTCTTTAATTCCAACAGAGCATTAGGGGCTAAATCAACTAGCCCAACGTCACTAACCTTCTTCGCTGAAAAGTCTTGGTTAAGTTCTTTATAGATAATTAAGCGCCTTTGATATTCATCTTGGGGCATTATTTTTGTTTCAGAAGCCACTCTAATGAAAGGCTTTCTCTTATAGGTATGATACGGCGTTGAACTTCGATTAACCGTAATCTTGATTACATTTCGTCCGGATAATTTAATGACTTCGATCTTTGGGATAAGCTTAGGCTCTGTATTATCAACGTAAAGCTGGGAAAGTTCTCTAATTGTTTTCTCCGTTATATCAGAGATACCTATTATTCCTCTAGTATTTTTTATACCGAAAAATAGCTCCCCGCCACTTTTGTTTGCGAAACCGACGAGACATTCTCCACCGTCGTCTTTTTCAGATAGACTCTCCTTGTATTCTATAATTTCTGACTCATTATCCATTTATTTATTATACGCCGAACTTCATAAACCCAAAACTGCCCTTACCCTTGCGGGTAGAGGCAGTGAGGTTAATGGTTCTATTATATACAAGATAAAGCCAAATGCAAGGCTAATATGTGTACAAACATAAAGGCTAAAAACGTTAGACAAAATAAAGCCCCGAACCATTGCTGGTAAGGGGCTAAGTTGTGGCCTGTCAGTTGATAACCGACAAGGCTAGCGCACCGGAACGACGAGAACCGATCTTGGCGCAATAAGGATCGAGCGCTTGGCGATGCTCAAGCCTGCCGGTCGAGAGATCGCCGCCACGACACAGGGCCGTGCAATCTCGGCCACGGCAGACTTCGGGAATCTCTACCAACTTGGTCTGGCGTTGAACCCTTCGATAGATCTCAACAAGCGATTCGCTGGTGATGTCTCCGATTGCCGACCAGCGCGCAGCATGACCGTAGGTCAGATAATTACAACCTTCGTAGATCAAGCCATCGGTCGCGATTCGGAGTGATACTGTTGGCGTCAACAGCAAGTTGAACGCCACCAGCTCGAGTGAACCACTGGTGAGCAGCGGTAGGCCGGTCAATCGATCGTAACCAATGCCGTCACAACCAAGTGCCTCCAACACTGGATCAGTCAGATGGGCATAATTGGCTGTCCACAGCACTCGCACCGGAAACGGACCCGCCTGCAGTGTCTTGAACAGAGCGATCAGTTCCTCGGCCTTGAGTAGATACGAGCAACCCGGCCGATCGTAGTAGAGCGATAACGACAAGCCGACATTGCCATTCGGATCGAAAGTCTTGGCCAGCCGTTGTTGCAAAGCCAAGATGCCATCCGCAGTCGGCGCCTCTGGATTACTTGTCGCCGTAGCGATAATCCCCACCTCCCGAAACTTCTTTGCCACCAGCACAAGGTTATCCCAAGTCTGGCGAAAAGCTCCGGGCCGACGACGATTGCGATCATGCTCCGCCTCGTCGCCATCGAGCGAGACGTCGAGGCAGTCAATATACTCCGGCAACCAACCCATCTGCTCACCGAGAAGTAGGCCGTTGGTCATCATGATCCGCACCGTTGCGGGACCAGCCATGAGACCGGCCATTTTCTGAAACATTTCCGGCTTCGCGCGAGCAAAGAGCGATGGCTCTTTGCCGGCAAACGTGCCGTAAGTCGGTCTGATTCCAGCGCTGATCAACTCGTGTAAACGGGCCACCAGCAGGTCATCGGGTATAGGCCGACGCTTCAGGCCGTCGTCGTAGATACAGTGAGCGCAGTGCAAATTGCACTGGTCGCCCAATTCGAGCGATAGATGCAAGCGATCTTCATTTGGCGGATCGCTCATCAAGTCGAGATGGGTCATCGAGCGAAAAGACCCGAAGCCAAGCGCCGACATATTGTTACCCCCAGGCCGGTGATATCCGACTGATTGAAAAGAACCGAGACCGACCGGACCAATATTGTGACCACCGGGACGACTCACTTGATCACTGTAAAGCTCACGAATTTCCCGTAACATGACCAATCTCCTTTCTCAACAACACCAAGGCCTCTTGGTCTTGTAGAACAAATCCGCGTTTCTCGTACCAAGCCACACGACTCGGCCAAGTCACCAACTGCAACAGACTGCAGCCACGAGAACACAGATATTTTTCCGCTTCTGACAGAAGCAAAGTGCCAACCCCGCGGTGTTTCCATTCCGGCAGAACTCCCAGGCGCCAACAATGCGCCCAAGCACCCACGATCTCTACAGCCATAATGCCGACGATCTCTTGATCGGCTTCGGCTACCAGGGCCGCGTGGGTCAGTTTCTCCTCACTGACTTGTCGCAGGATCTCCTCACGATCAATCCGCGGATCGAACAAGTCGGTCTGCTGATTCACTTTCAGCCAACCCGACCAATCGGTCTTCGGCGAATAAGCGCGAACTATGATTTCCGTCACGGCGTTTCCTCCTTTCGATTGTCAAAGAACGAGAGTAAAGAACTAATCTTAATTTCTACCCTAAGCCTAAACGTAACGAGACGGGCATGACAATTTTGACAAAATTACCAAAAACCCCTTAAAACAAGGCCCCTACAGCAGGCCATTGACAATAATCTTGTCAGTGATATGATGGCTAGATGATAAACGCCGAACAAGCTAATTTATTAGAATTCAGCCCGCAGGAGAAGAAAATTCTTAATTTGCTGGCCGAAAATCAGAAAGGTTTGACGGCCACGGCCATCAGCACCTTGGTGAAAGAACCGCGGACGACGGTAAATTTTTATTTGAAGAGGTTAGCGGAAATGGGCTGGGCCAGAAAAATTAAGCAAACCGGTTACCCCTATCCCCTGTGGTATCTAGTCGAGAAAAATGAGATTAAAAATACTGTTTCCGGCTTTTTCGCTTCGTTAGGCATCAATGCTGACACGACAATCACAACTACCGCCACCAATGGTTATGAGCAAGTGCTTGAGGCTTATGAAAAAATTCTGGCCGCCGGAAAAACGGAGCGAGTCTTCGTCATCCAGGGTCGCCAAGCGCCGGAAGCGGCGCTTAAAATCTTGCCGATCGAATTTGTGGAAAAAATGCACGCTGGCCATAAGCATAAAGAAATTATCCTAGAAGGTATTGCCAGCGAGAAAAGTATGGCGATGTTTGAGCAGATGTCGGTCAGAGAATTGCGGTCGCATTATGGGCGATTGGCCGTAGTATATCTAATACCGGATCAATATCTGAATTTTGATGCCGAGATTTTTGTTTTTCAAGACAACATTATTATCATCCAACCAGCCGCCAAGAAAGCGCTAATTATCCGAGACCAAAACACTGCTCACGCCTTGCGCTTGCTTATCTCCTTTATCGAAATTCACGCGCAAAAAATAAATGTGAATGAGTATATCCAAGAGCTGATTGAGAAAAAGAGGGGCGGTAAATCAGACACTCGGTGTCGGACTCCCTAGACACCAAGTGTCGCGCCTGGTGATTGTTTATTTTGTGGTTTAGAAACCAAAACCCCCCCTCTTATTTATTTTACCTCATCACGAACGGCAGAAGGGCCAAGAAACGGGCGTGTTTGACGGCCGTGGCGAGCTGGCGCTGATGGCGGGCGCAGACGCCCGAGCGACGGTGGCTCGTGATCCGGCCGTAAGTATCGAGGAAACGCTTTAGAGTTTCAACGTCTTTGTAATCAACGCGAGTGTTATTGTTGGTGCAGAAATGACAATGTTTGGTGATCATAATTAAAAGGGAATATCTTCAGGATTGATTTCCTCCTCCGGATACTCGATGGTCTTCAAATTCTCCGCCGTTTTACTCGGCATCCCAGCGCTAACGTTTTGGGCCGGAGTCGGCGCGCCACTCGCCCCCCCGCTGGTGTAGCCACCGCCGCCGGACTTGGGTCCAAATTGGACTCGATCGGCGACAATCTCGGTGCGATATTGCTTCTTGCCGTCGGGCGCGTCCCAGCTCCGAGTCTGCATCCGCCCCTCGATCATGGCCGACTGACCCTTCTTTAAGTATTGACCCGCAGTCTCGGCCTGAATACCGAAGACAACAATATTGTGATACTGGACATCCTCCTGCTTCTGGCCGTTCTTGTCTTTCCAGACACGATTAGTGGCCAGACCGAAACTGCAAACCTTGGTCCCAGAAGGAATCGCCCGCACCTCCGGATCGCGAGTCAGATTGCCGATGAGAATAACCTTGTTTAGATACATCCCGTTAGAAAATTAATTTAATAAAGTAAGTATTAAAACTATACTTAGTGGCTGGATATGTCAATTTAGGAAGCATAAAGAAAAAGTAGATTTTCTAACTGGATACATAATTAGATTGCTAACATCCCCTCAATTTCCTTATCAATCGCCTCGGTCGCCGTCTCGGTCTCGGTCTGGTCAATCCGATTAGCCCGAGCCGCCACGGCCAGAGCGCTTTGCCTAGCCTGCCAGCGAAGTGACTCCGGTGAGCGCCGAAGTAAGAGATAGCGAATTAATTCCGGAGCCTGACGCCAATTGGCCTCGAGCGACGCGGCGCGTTCTGGCTCGGCCCGGAAATAAATCACGCCCCAATAAGCCTCACGGAAAGTACTGCTCTTGTTTTCCACCACCCGCTTCAGGGGGTAGGCCAGGGGAATCATCCGCGCTAACTCCTCTCTTTCCACCTCGGCCTCGACACCAGAGAGGGCCGACTTGAGCAAGCGTTCTATCGTTTCCACCACCTTGTCGGCGGCGATCAGTGGTGAGAGCAAATAAGCCAGCTCGTAAGGCTGGAGACCGTCCTTAATTTCGGCCACTCCTGATTGATCCATAGGTGGCTAGAGCTTAGCAAATCGCCCTTAATTATGCAAGATTAAGACCGAACAAGCGCTCGGCGTTGGCGAGGGTAGTCGCCGCCGCTATTTCATAGCTGACACCCTTAATTTCGGCTAGACGTTTAAGGGTCTCAAGTACATAGAGCGGCTCATTGCGCTTACCGCGATAAGGCGCGGGAGCAACGTAAGGCGCGTCGGTCTCGACCATCAGCTTATCCAGAGGAATCTGCTTTATCACCTCATCGTAATTGTGGGTGAAGGTGATCACGCCGGTGAAAGAAAGAGTGAAGCCGCGGTCAAGGAAGTGCTTGGCTATCGACCAGTCGCCGGCAAAAAAATGAACGTTGCCAATGACGTCGTGATAATTGTCTAGGATAGTAAGAACGTCGGCGTAGGCACTAAGACCCGTCGTGGTGGCACCATCCGGGCGCGGGTCGCGAACGTGGAGCATCAAAGGCTTGCCGACCTCTCGCGCTAGATACACCTGCGCTTCAAAAACTTCTCTCTGTTTGGTGATAAGTTCTGTCACTCCTCGATCGAGATGAAAATAATCTAGGCCGCACTCCCCGATCGCTACCACCTTGGGGTCGGTCGCCAACTTTTGATAGAAATTATAGTCGAATTCTTCACGACGCGAGGTAAAGCCGCCCGCCGGCGGACCGCCCAATTCATCCGTATCGTGATGAGCAGAGAAGGTATGGACGGGGTGCAAACCAATCGTCGCGTAGATTCCTCGCTCATGACTCGTCGCCAACTCCACCGCCGCATGCGAGGTACCTCGCTCGGTACCCACGTTGATCATCGCCACTCCGGCCTGGAGAGCCCGATCAATGACTTCCAATTTATCCTCATTGAAAGCGGCAAAATTAACGTGGGTATGGATATCAATCGCCTTCATGCCCACCAGTGTCGCAGGATTTTAGAAAAAAGAAAAGGCTCGCCGAATCTTGTAAGTATTACCATGCCCCAATAAGCCAAGATAAGACCGGACGACTTCGGGTCTGGGGTCAAGTTTAATTTTTCTCCACATCTTCCTCTTGGTGGCAGTTCGCAAAACTCGATGATCAGGGAAATGCGCCCAACCGAGAAAATCGACCCCGGAAGCGAGGGCTTTAATAGAAACTTTGTTGGGATGTAAAACGAGCGATCATTAAACTTGATACCGTCAAATTTTTACTGCAAGTGGCTTGGGAAAGCGGATCATTGAATGAGAAAAGACTGGCCGCTTTGTCGCAGCCCTTGTCTGAAATTAGAAAGATGTTGGGTGGCTGGCACAATCAATTGAAGAAAGTGGGTATAAAGTACAAAAACGCCGGCCTGTTTTCACAAAATATGTTTGAATTTGG
>CAYIMH010000009.1:0-14356 GCA_964364525.1 uncultured Candidatus Saccharibacteria bacterium
GCAAGTCCTTCGACTCTACCCTGGCGAACGTCTGTGCCAAATCGTCTTCGAGGAATTAACCAATCCCGTTATTGCCCGCAAGAGCAAATATCATCGGCGCGACATCATTGACGGCACTATCCGCGACAAAGCCGTCGAGAGCCGGCTCGTCCTAAAAGGGCAGATTAAGAAACTAAAAGAAAACTTCGAGGTTAAATAGCCCCACCCAACCCTCCCCGAAGGGGAGGGCGGAAACTCGTATCGGTTCGGGCGCATTTCTCCCCTCCCCTTCGGGGAGGGGCCGGGGGTGGGGCTAAACCACCTCAATCCCCATGGAGCGAGCCGAGCCGGCGATGATTTTAACAGCGGCTTCGATATTAGTGCAATTGAGGTCCGGCATTTTCTTCTCCGCAATCTCGCGCACCTGCGCCTTTGTCACTTTACCAATTTTAGAGGTATTGGGCTTGCCGGAACCTTTCTCTTTGCCGAGCGCCTTGAGTAAGAGACTGGAAGCCGGCGGTGTTTTCAAGACAAAAGAAAAAGTGCGGTCGCTGTAAACAGAGATGTCCACCGGCACAATATCGCCCATCATTTTGGAAGTAGCGTCGTTAAACTTCTTGACAAACTCGCTAATATTAATACCCGTCGGCCCCAAATTAGTACCCACTGGCGGCGCGGGCGTAGCCTTCCCAGCCGGAATCACCAACTTCACCTTTTTTTCTATCTTTTTAGCCATTAATTGATGAATTAATACGAACTTCCCAAATTCACTATTGAGTCTAGCTTAAAACCGTTTGATTGTAAATGGCGATAGTATTTTGTAATTTTTTACCATTCCCGTGTTCTAGCAAACCAAGATAAGACCGAACGACCTCGGATCTAGAATCAAGCTCAATTTTTCTAAACATCCTTTTCTTAGTTACCATCCTCAATACTCGATGGCTAGGAAAATGGGTCCAACCAAGAAAGTCCACGCCCAACGAAAGGGTTTTGATAAAAGCTTTGTCAGGATGCAAATCGAGTTTTAGCTTTTCGGCCAGAAATTCTCTGACCCACAACAAAAGTTGCCCAAGATAGTTTCTATCGTGAGATAAAATCGCGAAATCATCCGCGTAGCGAATATAATATTTCACTTTTAGTTGATGTTTAATAAATTGATCCAGCTCGTTTAGATAAACGTTGGCGAAAAGTTGTGAAGTTAGATTACCCAACGGTAATCCCTGATCTGATTTGGTAGAATGAAAACTATCAATCACTTTCCCAATCAACCAATTAACATCTTTATCAGGGATATGTTTACTAATTAGGCCGAGCAAAATAATATGATCAATTGAGGCGAAAAATTTCCCAATGTCGCACTTGAGAACCCAGACTCGACGAGTATTGTTTCGAGATAATTGCCAACTGAATTTTTGGAAACGATCTAGGGCTTTGTGCGTGCCTTTCCCGTTCCGACAAGAATAAGAATCGTGAATAAATCGACGGTCAAAATTATGATACAAGATACGATAAATAGCTCGGTGCAAAACTCGATCACGAACAGCGACCTTGTGGATGATCCGCCGCTTGGGATCATTAATCATGAACATCTTGTAGGCCGAGTGTTGATAAGTCTTAGCCGCCAAATCTTGATAGAGTGAAATCAGGTTGGCCATTAAGTTGCGCCCGAACTCCTGCACATCTTTTCGACCGCGCTTGCCGATCACAAACTCCTGCCAGGCGGCCAGTAAATTTTCCAACGAGCTAAGATTGCTCCATTTGCAAGTTAATGATAGGGTGGGATCAAATGCTACCGGTAAGCGCCCCCCCCCCAGCCGAAATTATTGCCTCTGCTGCAAAAAGTGAAGGGCGCATATATTTTATGGTTTGAATACTACCAGATTCTGCCCAAGGTTCACCGCCATACCCTAGGTCAGAAAGTTGATAATTTGTGGATAGAAATCATCGAAGCCATTTCTATTGCCAGTTTTTTGAGTAAAGAAGAAAAACAGCCGTGGGTAAGGTTGGCGATCAGAAAAACTGATACCCTCAAAATCTTGCTGATGGTGCTGTGGGAAGCTAAATCGCTCGATAACAAAAAGTATGCTGCACTGTCTTTACCTTTAGACGAGATAGGCAAAATGCTGGGCGGCTGGAATGGGCAGATTTTTAGGCAATTACAACAAAACAAAACTTCTCTAGTGGCCAAACCAGAGAAGAAATGAAGTGAGCGGCGGGACGACGAACGCGAAGCCGTCATTGTCGTTCCACTTGTCGTCAGGCCTGTCATAGTTGGCGTTGAGCCAACGGCCATCGTTGTCGCGGTTCGAGTTGAGCAAGTTCGGATCGCCGTCGGAATATGCAAAATGCCTTCCGTGTCACCGCCTCTTGAATCTGTCAATCGGTAGAAATCTTGAGACTGAATATCATTCGACATCTATAATGCCTTAGCACTTTGCACCAAGTAGCTTCATTTTTTACTGAAGTGTCTGCGTAAGTCCTCCGCCGGAAACTGTAATCGCCGACGCTCTCAACTTACGGATACTGGGTTCGGTGGCAAGAAATCATGGCCTCTTGCTAATACTCACCTACTACCAAACACACCCTAGCACAGACAAAAAGCCACAGGCAAGACGCCAGTGGCTATGGAAGTTTATAGGTATTCTTCCAACTCGCGCAAAGGACTAAGCTCAAAGTGACCAAGTTTAGGACACAGGGACAGAGGCCGAAGCGCTAACTTGCGGGACGACGAACGCGAAGCCGCCATTGCCGTCCCACCCGCCGCCAGGCCTGCCATAGTAGGCGCAGAGCCAACGGCCACCGCCGCCGCGGCCCGAGCTGAGCAAGCACGGAACGCCGTCGGAATCCTTGATGGGTTCGTGCATTGTGACGATGTACCACAGACCCATCTGTTCCAACTGCTCATCCGTGAACGTGTCGCGGATCAAGCAGACGACCTCCCAATGAGGCTTGAGCCAGCCTTTCTTGTCAGCCGCCGCACGAATCTTCTTCGTGGTACGGTCGCTGTCGCCCCACTTCTTGCCCGGGCGCACCACGATGTTGTAGGTGACGCCATTGGTCGGCGCTTCACTTGCGCGACGCAGCACTTGACGTGCATAGTCGCCGATTCGCCAAACACGACGCTCGAGGTGCTGTTCCCACTGTTCGCGGGTAAAGCCATTCGAGGTGAGCGTGAAGTGGATGTTGCCCTCATCATCGACGGTCCACGCGGTGGGCGTTGGCGCTGTCGGAATGGCAGCTCCTTCACTTCCCGTTTCGGTGACTAGGACGAGCTTGGCTTTCCCTGTCCGCAGCAGTGAGACTGCACGGAAGTTTTCGCCGGTGGAGAGGTATTCAATGTCTTCCGATGCGCCACCGTTACGTTGAACGGCAAACTCCAACTTCTGACCTGCTCCCTGACTTAACGTGAACTCGCTATTCATAGCACGTTCCTTTCTGGTTGTGGGCTGGCCTGTTAAGAGGCAAGCTCGGGTTATGGTTACAAAGACCTACTTTTAAGTATACACCCACCGGCCTTATTTGTCAAGTAGCCAATTTTGTGGCTCTAGCTGGCCATTTTCGGGTTAGATTTTCTTCACCTGCAAGAAGTCTATCTCCACTGGCGTTTCGCGGCCGAACATGGAGACGAGGACTTTGATCTTGCCGCGCTCGTCGTCTACCTCGCTGACCTTGCCGCCAAAATCCTTGAAGGGGCCATCCACAATCTGCACTGCCTCGCCGGGCACCACGTCAATATTGTGCTTGACCTGATCATCGCCCATCCGCGCGAAGAGTACATCCACCTCAGTCTTGTCCAAGGGTACCGGATAGACACCAGAGCCCACAAAGCCCGTCACTCGCGGGGTATTGCGTACCACGTACCAGGAATCATCCGTAACGATCATATCCACCAAGACATAACCCGGGTAAATCCTCTCCTCCACCGTCACCCGCTTGCCGCTCTTAACCTTAATTTTCTTTTCCATCGGCACGATAACGTTGAAAATCTTGTCGCCCATATCGAGCGATTCAATGCGTTGTTTTAGATTGCGGGCCACCGCGTTCTCGTAGCCGGCATAAGTGTGCACGGCATACCAATTACGTTCTGGTCTGATTTCTTGTTTACTCATGCGATCAAAAAATTAACTTAGAAAAGTTTTGAGTAACCAACCGGTAATAACGTCAAAGAAAGCCAGGAAAATCGATAGGGCAATTGAGCCAATAATGACAATGGCCGTCGACGCCATCGCCTGCCGGCGCGTAGGCCAGCTGACGTGTTTTAATTCCGTCTTAGTCTCCTTGATATAATTAGTCAGTCCCATGAAATCTGCTTTAAAAAAGGCCCCCAGGGCCACTTCCCCATATTACTCCCTAGATACCGGCTTGTCAATTTTAAAATTAGAGGGTTAAAAAAGTCGGCTGTCCCCTCAAGGTAACAACCGACTCACGCACCTGGCGCATACACCCTAGCTGGTCAGAACTGGCTTGGGTAAGGGCAAGCGCTTCGCCCTTACCTGACCGTCGACACAACTCACCTGGACCACGGCAACTAGCTCGCCGTCAATCTCCACGAGAAGTGGGTGCTCCGGACGAAACTCAAATAGCGACCCTGGTCCGTGAACCCGTGGACCAAACCTTGGGGAAACTCCACAAGAACTCCTCCGGTTTGGCTGGCGATCAAAGAGCTGGCCATCAACATTGCCGCGATCGCCGGGCCTAAGACGAAGTGACAGGTCCAGATTCTTCAGGCAATAATTTACTCCGTTCATCCAAAATCCTTTCTAACTCTCTCCACGCCCCGAAGTCCCTCCGGGGCGGCCCTAACCCTGTGTTACCAATCAACATCCACTCAAACGTCCCCCACGCCTAGCATTGTCCCCCAAGTAGGAAGGACTAACGCACAATCATAGACACCTCCTTGTTCTGGACTAGTAGTCCGCGCCAAACCAATTGCTTAAAGACCAAGTCCGTCAGCCCCCAGCCTAACTCAAAACATCCCGGCAATCAAGTCCCCTCATCCACAACCCCCTTGCCCGCCTTTATAGAAAATATTCCATGAGTTATTTGAGTTGATCATCAATCTGGCGGTAGAGCGCCGTCCGATCACCACCGTTATCGAGAGTAACATCGGCCATGACCATACAAGCGGCGATATTGCCTCGAGCAGGATCGGCATTCCGCATTTCCCGTTCGTCGTCGAGAAGAAATTTTTCCCAGCTGATGCTGTCGGTGGCACTGCCGCGGGCCATAATCCGGTCATAACGGACTCGCCGGGGCGCATCCACTGACCAGAAAGAAAAGTCGGCCTGCTGTTTCAGAAAATCCGCTTCGCCAATCGCCCTAACCGACTCGATCACCGCCCGACCGCCCACGGCTGATGCCCGCTCAAACAAGGTCCTCACCGCGTAATCCGGGCCACGAGCCGCCCGCCATTCATCAGCCACGAGTAGCATACTGTCGCGATTGACCGGCCAACCGCGCCGGATGATTTCCTCGGTAAGGAGGGTCCGCGCCGAGTAATGCTGGAAGCCGTGGTATTGGACCAGGTACTCCACCACAGTCCCCTTGCCCGCACCAATCGTGCCAGTGATGCCGATAATCATGGAGGGATAATAACTGGACGAGGACGCCGCCAATAACCGATAATAGCTGGCAAGAGAGAGAGCGCGACAATAATCAAGATCGCCCACTCGAAATTTTCTTTAATCATCGGCACATTGCCAAAGAAATAACCACCGAAAACAAACAGGGTAGTCCAAATAAAACCGCCGAGAATGTTATAGGCCAAGAAGCGACGATAATTCATCCGCCCCACACCGGCGACGAAGGGGGCCACCGTTCGGACGATGGGCACGAAGCGGGCCAAAACTATTGTTTTACTGCCGTGACGCGCGTAGAAATTTTGGGTTCGAGCCAAGTGCTTGGGGCTAAACCAGCGCGGATAACGCTGAAAGACCGCCAAGCCGAGCCGGTGCCCCAACCAATAATTGACCGTATCGCCGAGAATAGCAGCCACTAAAACCAGCAGCCAAAGCCAATAAACTTTAAGCGTGGTGATCGCGGATAAAGTGCCAGCGGCGAAGAGGAGCGAGTCGCCGGGCAGAAAAGGCGTGACCACCAGACCAGTTTCTAAAAAAATTACCGCGAACACAAAGAGGTACGCCCAAGCGCCATAATTAGAGACAAGCGTTGCCAAGTGAACATCAAGATGGATAAAGAGGTCAAGGAGAATTTGGAACAAATGAATCATGGTGCTGTTAACTATAGCAAAAAGGACTATAATCTATCTATGCCCCCAGAAACAGCTGAAATTAAAAAAGCGTTGGCCGATCAACGCGCGCTCTTAGAGCAGATTTATATTTCCACCGAGAAAACGCGCAAATATTTTCTCTGGACCCTCATTATCACCGTTGCTCTCTTCGTCCTGCCCCTAATCGCCCTCGCCTTCGTCGTCCCCTTCTTCCTCAACTCCTACACCAGCGCCTTACAAGGCTTAGGAATATAAAGCTTTCGTCACACGCGGGGGTATTGCGCGCCAGCGGTATTTCGTGTCCTGGACCCAAATATACGACCTCAGCTCTTCCGGTTATAGTAATAGGCAAGGCCAAAGGCAATTACTACAAGCACTGCTAATATAATAGACAAGGTTTGATTGTTCATGGTTTTTTATTTCCTAGTTTAAGCGCAACGAGGAACAAAACAATGGCCAGAACCACCGCTACGATATAAAAAACTAGTGGACTCATGATTTTTTGGATTTTAATTTACTTGATAAGACTGCCGCTAAAACCAAGAAAACAATCGTCGCCGCAATCCCCCCAACAAGGTCGTGCCAGCCACCTCTTTACTGAAACCTGGGATGAAAAACCCAACTACCGCTGAAGCAAACACAATCTTGGCCGCATCACCGAAGAAATCAATAACGACTTCCATATGTCTATTATAGCGCCACCATAAAAACAACGCAAAAAAGCCGAGCGCGCGATGAAGCGAACTCGGCTTGATATCGGAAACTTTCTTGTCACATCTGATAACTCTTAGCCACACCGTCCGCCCGAAGTTGATCCAATAACTTCTTGATTGTCTCCTCGGTTAATCCTTTGGACCGCAACTCCTCCGGCGGCAATTTATCAGGATTAACAATGGCCGCAATAAGCGAATCGGCCTTGCCGAGCTCCTCCAAGGCGGCCGTCCTGGAGATGGAGAGAACCTCACCGACCGCCCCTACCGCCTCCTCCTTCGAGGCAAAGGGGGGCATCAGTAGAAAGCATAACCTTGAAGTCGTGGCCCGGACCGCGGCAAATTCCCATACCCCAGCCCCGTTTGCCCCCCCGCTCTTGCGTGACAATAATGTGGAGATCGTCTGGATGAGTAAAAATCTCCAAGGCAGTGACTAACGTTAGGCCCATAAAGACCTCCTTTCTTTCTGTTTCTTAAGCTAGCACGGTCCGCAGAAAAATAAAAGCCGGCCACGCAATAAGGTGGTCGGCTCGTGCTTGGGAAACCCGTTCCTCAATCCCCCTCGTCGGGTTCCAAACAACGCCGGTGAGCAAACTCGAGAGGAGTGTCCACAATCTCGAGCCAGTCAACCCGATCGTGCCTGGGAAACGCGACCAACCCAGCTGGTATCCCCTCCGGCAAATTTTCCAGTCTGATCTGGTTTTTGCAAATTTGGCAGACTTGCCTTGCCCGCGCTTCAGAAACCGAAAGATGCATAAGAGACTCCTTTCTAAAGAACTAACGATTCTCCATCACCCACTTGAGTATGAGGGGCAGGGCGATGGTGGCGTCGGCGTGGACCTGGGCAAAGCGACGAGCGTCGTTTGCTCCGCGCATCTTACGCCAGGACTCATTCTCCGAATAAGTACAACCGGAGAGATGCCCATACCACATCGGATCCGGGCAGATCCGACAGCCATAGCTGAAATGTCGGTCAGGCAGATCACTGCGCCTGAGTCGCTCCTTAAAAATCTCGATGAGCGGCGCCACGTTCTGAACGTTGTTGCGCGGTACACCACCGCCAATTGAGAAAATACCCATTTTTTCTGATGCCAGCGCCAGATCCATCAGGGTCTTCGAATCTCCCTCGGGATCAACGGTAACCTTTGATCGGCCATCCCGAGCCCGTATGGCGTTGTGGCAGAAGACGTCGTTACCCAACTCGGAATCAACGAAAGCTGGAACGCAAACCGGTACCGCCTGAAGAGCGGCTGACTTGAGAATTCCCCGTTGATTAGGAAAGCGGCGTGCCAGATGAAGACCGATCATGAGATTCAGAGCACCTGGAGGCACTGGCCCTTTTTCAGTTTTAACATCATCGAGTACCTCGTTCATTATTTCGTCAACGTGCTCGAAATTTTCCTCGGGCTCGATGGTGTCGGTGACCCGATTCAGTTTCTGGAGAGCCAATACCTCGTCGCTAAAGCGCGGATCGTACTTATATTGCCGGAGACCTAGGCCCTTGACGAAGCCGTGCGCCATCAGAGCGCCAGTGGTTGTCAGGCACTGGATCATCTTCTCATTGATCATGTCGCATAAGAGATAATCCAAATTGGCGACGGTCATCGCCCCCGAAGCGGTCATGAAGACCGTACAATCAGGATCATCAATCATCGCCTTGAGTACCTGCGCGCCCCGCACTACTTCCGCGGCCAAGCCACCGTATTGCGAGAGCGTCTTGAAGAGTTCCGTCACCGTCCAGGTCTTGATTCCCAACCACTCGTCGAGAGCGGCGGCGATTACCGGCACCACCAGGCGCGGGTCTTCGAAGACCACGTTGGGGAAATACCCATCACGCACCTGACCGGGCAAGCACAACCCCTCGTGGTTGATGAAGATGGTGTCCTCGGGCAAAAATACGCGTGGGAACCACCTCCCTTCATTTTCAGAAAAACGACCAATCACCAGAAATTTATGTCCAACACAAGGATTTCCGGGTCCTGTGTTAGGCGTGGTATGTATCCAACCTTTCTGGTATAAGCTTGTGCAGGATTCGAATCTGTCGGGGCCGCAAAAGACAACCACGGTTGGGATTTTATTTCGAATCCAACCCAACAGCGTCTCCGCCACTTCGCCGAGCATCCGCGCGCCGAAGGAGCACTTGCTCATAGCGCGCACCAGCTCGCCGACCGTCCGGCATTGCTTGAGGTCCAAGGGTTCGAGCGCCACCAATTGACTGCGGATATCCGTTCCCGATTCCGTGTTTGATTCTTGGGACATCAGTCCCTCCTTTCTCTATTATTATTTAATTGACAAGTTTCCAATTAACACCGCCTTCCACCCTAGCACACTTGACCGGCGAAGGAAAATGACCTAGTTTAAGAGGCGGAATTAGCGTCTTTGACACGAGAAACGAATCGAAACTTGAAGGAGTTAAGAATGACCAGTCGACTAGCAAGAAGACGAGATATGGATCCGGTGACGATGATCGTGATCACCGGCGGCCCGAGCGCCGGCAAGAGCACGATCCTGAAAATGCTCCCCCAGATACTCTGGGATCGAGCCGGGTTTAGAGCCGTGACGATCAGAGAGGCGGCCACCGAGTTCCACGAGAGCGGGCTCACGCGCGGTCGCGGCGGCCTAACGTCCCGCGCCTTCCAGCGGCACCTCTTCAGGCACGGGCTTATGGTAGAGGACTCTCTGCGGCTGGCCAGTGGGGACCTGCCGGGCAAGAAGCTCGTTATTTGTGATCGCGCGGCGATGGACGTGGCCGCCTATGTCGGGCCGCGGCAATTTAACGCCCTGCGGCGAGAGCTCGGCCAAAGTATCGTTGACCTGCGAGACCGGCGTTATACCGGAGTCATCTTTCTGCGCTCCACGGCCGTGGACGCCCCCCAATTCTATACTCAAGCCAATAATCCGGCCCGGCAAGAGAGCGCCGCGGAGGCGATAGCCGCCGATGCCAGAACGCTCGCAGCCTGGACCGGACATCCTCATCTGCGGATCATCGATAACAGCACCGACCTGGCTGGCAAAGCCGAGCGCGCCTTCCAAGCCATTTGCCGAGTGCTCGGCGTCCCCACGCCGATAGAAATTGAACGGAAATTTCTGGTGCGGGAATTTGACCTGACCCGCTTGCCACGCCCTTCCCAGGCCGTGGAGATAGTCCAGCATTACCTAGCAATCAGAGGCGATGGGCCGCGGGAACGTATACGTTGCCGCAGTCAGAGCGACAGCAATGTCTATTATCACACCGTTAAGAGAGGCATCCGTCCGGGGGTGAGAACCGAGCAAGAGTGGCAGATCAGCGCTACCGAGTATAATCGGCTCCTAGCCAAGACCGATCCCCAACTAGCGCCAATCCGTAAAACCAGGATCTGCTTTGTCTGGCAAAACCAATACTTCGAGCTTGACGTCTTCCGTGAGCCGGCCGGTCTGGTCTTGCTTGAGATTGAATTGGGGCACCAAGATGATTGGATCAATCTGCCCACTTTTCTCGACGGCCACTTGCTTGAGGTAACCGACAATCCAACATACAGCAACGTCACCATCGCTAGAAAATTAGCGAGTGGCTAATAGCCCAGAAGCGAGTAAACACGAATCCCCGCCGTAATTTGGTGGGGATTATTTTAATCTTTTAATCTCGACGTTCGGTGCGGTAGAAATAGTAGAGCGCGAGGGGGGCGGCCCAGTTGGCAAAACGCTCGACAAAATCAAGCCAGGATTGGCCAACTAAGGGGCGCACCAGAGCGGTCCAGAAGCCCCAAAAGGCGGCCCAGAGGAGAACCGGTTTAATCGGCTTGATTAAAACGATCAGCGCCACCAACAAGTCCAAGAGGCCAATCAGCGTGAGCAGGGTGCCGGCCGTTGCCGCTTCCACGCCCGTCAATTGACTGATCCAGCCGAGCCAATCGGCCTTACCGCGGAGAGCCAAGAGGCCGTGTCCGGCGAACTCCCCCGCCACCCCTACGCGCAATAACCACTCCATCTTTTTGCTATTCGTCATCTTTTTTTTAAACTAATAATAATTAAATTCGACCTCTTGATTATACACCGCTTCGGGTTATGGCTACTGAACATAACTTTTATATTTTTAGTGGCAACATCCGTGACCGGAATGATCTTTGTTGTGCTCGCCGTCTTTGTCAGAATGTTTATGCTTGCCCATCATAAAAAAATGGACTACCACCATTACTGCAATTCCGCCCAAGACAATCCATGTTGGAACACCTGGGGCCTTGCCACCGAGCCCGAAAAGAACGATCAAGAGGGGGGGTACAGCACAGCAAATCATCATCGCCCACATCATCCGGTTATTGTTTTTTCCATCGTGGTTATGCATAGCCGTTATGGTTATTTGTTAATAAGGCTTGAATTATGCATCCACACGTAATACCAGGCGAATACCCATGAAAAAACAAATATATATACCGCCATCAAAATAAAGCTACCAAATGTACCCCAAGTGACTCCGGGGAAAGTCTCGAATAGTCGATGGTGTAAGTTTATGCCTGCTTCTGATCGAAGCGGTAGAAATCCTCCAAGCCAGCAAAGAACGAATAATATCTCACCCCCCAGCACACACTTCCAGCCGTATGATTTAAGTGATAATTGTTCCATAAATTTGAATTAATTGATAATTTCATATATTTATTCCCCAAACCAGTCTCGATACCAATTGCCCATCATTTCTATTTCGCTCGTTTGCACCCTAATAATATCAATTGTTGAGCGAACAGCCGGTCGGCCCGCATTGTGGTCCAGAGTCAGTGACCGCTGGCGCTGGCCCACTCTGGTAGTTGCCATCACCGCTCGTCATTCCCCGCCAAGTTATTGGCGTCAGAAAATTCATCAATAGCATCCCTAACACAAGACCAATAACCCCGAACCAAATGTTTTCTTTGGTCATATTAGTGAAAGTGTAATTATGATTATTTTTTAATCTGATTTCTAGACACCGCAACCGCCGCCGCCTTTCTCGGCTGGAGCGCTGACCTGACTCTGAATTCGCTGGTATCCCGCCCCACTGGAATAATTGGCTCCCAATATCTCCTCTGGTTTAACGTCTGGCCATTCGACGCCTTGGTCTTTCATATAAGTCGCCAGGGTAAGATAGGTATCGGGGAACCAGTAAGAATTAACGGCCAGCGCCACCTTATACATCTCCTCTTCACTCACGCCTTGAGAAACCATCAATTCTAAGAGTCCCAACATCGCCATCCCGTGATTGCAATCGGGGAAATGAGTTGAGTTGCCGCAACAGGGACGGTAAATATTCTTGCTGACTCGCTCAACCATTTGCTGCTGCGCTGGAGTCAAAACCATAAAAGCGTGTTGACTATAATGATCCATGGCCTCACCGGTGGCCAAAGTCCAGCCACCGGTGGAAGCGAAATTGCCCGCACCGCCGTATTTAGAATCACTCATCGGCCCAGTTTCTAAGATTTCATTTTTGTTTCCTAAACCCAGGGCCCACAGGAGATTGAGGAGGAGGCCAGAATTTTCCGGCGTAATTTTGAGCGGACCATTGTCCTCGTTGGTAAGTAATTGCCGCATCTCGGCGGGAACACCGCCGCGATCGGCATAGAGAGCATCCAGTTTGGCTAGATCAATCACGCCCGCCGCCACCATTTTGCTCCCCAAATCGCCCCAGCGGATGGGCAAGATGACACCTCCCGCCGGTAATACTTTTTCTTCCGGAACATTGGCCGCCACGGCTTCGGCCGGCACCGGGGATCGATTGGTCTGATTGACATAGACCCAAGCCCCGCCCAGAATCAGCGCCGCTACCACAATGCTTGCCGACAAAGAATAATTTCTCTGCGTCTTAGTTTCGTGTTCCATAATTAACAACAATTTTTTAATTCTTTATTAATGTCTATCCCGTTAGAGACAGAGGGCCGCTGCGAGCCCTCGCGGCCTCTAACGGGATCAATCCCGCCAAATAACCACCAAGTAACGACATAGCCACCGGCCAGCAAACCAAAGTAAATCCAGGCAAAATGAAAGAGCGCGTACATGGCCGCAAAAGCAATCGGGATAGAAATCGATTTCCAAGCCATAATCCGAGCGCTTAATTTATGGGCCAAAGCATAGGAGATGCCCACCGCGCTACCGCCCATCAACATCGCCAACAAATCACCGTTTACATTATAGCCAAACCATTTGCCAATTAGCATTGTTAGCCAAACTAAGCTGACTAAGGCGCAGATCGGACAGATTTTTTTGAGCATTTTCATTTTGAGATTTTAGAGATAAAAGATGAGAATGCCGAGAATAATCATGGCGAGGCCAGCCCAGAGCCGAACACCGTCGAGATTTGATCGCTTCCAATCCTGGATTTTGGTCAGGACTAATTTGTCAGCCGAGAACCACAATACTACCACTAGCGGGATAATAAGGATTAAGTTATAGAGCAGGAGATAGCCGAAACCGCGGAGGTAAGTAACCTGATCGCGCAAGAGGCCGATAACCATCAGGTAGGGTCCGCCCATACAGGGAAATTGGCAAATGCCCACCAATAAACCGAGCCCGAAGGCAGCCACGAAGGACGCTCGACCGATCAAATTGCTCATTGCCCCCTGAGAGATAGTCGGCATTTTGAGCTTAACGGGAAAGCGCGGAAAGAATCTATTAAGCAGATTGACTAGGCCGAAAATAATGAGGAGCGAGGCGCCCAGCTTACCCATGAAGTGCGGCGTATTGAAGAGATGCAGAACTTTCAAGATCCCCAGTCCGATTAAGAGATAGGAAAGAAAGATGCCCGCCACATAAGTGCCACCGATGGCCAAGATTCGCCGACGTTCTAATTGAAGACCAAACAAGAAGGCAATAGTGATCAAGAGAATAGAGAAGGAGCAGGGGTGCACACTGTCGAGAACCGCGGCAATAAGGATAAGCGGGAGAAGCCTAGCGCCACTCTGACTGATACTCCAAATCAGACTCGAGGTGACGGCACTATTTTTCAGCCAGACCAGACCCGCCAGGACCACCAGGACGACGATTGAGATCGTAATAATTCTTTTCATCTTGCTTGATTAAGGCGTCACGACGGCCTTGATCTCCAATTCCAGCGTGCCACCGTCGGCGTCAGCCAGGTAGACAAAGCGATCCACGGGACCCACCCCGGCCGGGCCGTGAGCGTTGGGGTCGTAAACCACTTTGATGTCCCGCGATTCGCCAGCTTTAATAATTTCATTAGCTGGCCGGACGGAGCCACCATGTCCAGGCATACCGAAGGGACCCTTCTCGCCCGCCGGGCCGATTAAGTAAGCGGTAGTGCACATGCAGGAGGTGGTGATGGTCTTAAGATTAATGTCGTTGGTACTAGAGTTTGTAACGCGGAAAATTTTATTTACTTTCCCGCCAGTCATGGCAATGGTCCCGAAATCATAGAACCTCTCGGTCGTCGCGAGCGGACTACCGGTCTCGACACTCGCTCCCTGGGATGATGCCGGCG